>JARFPV010000039.1 GCA_029288115.1 Akkermansiaceae bacterium
CTTTGACTGCATTGATATATTCCGCAGTGACCCCAATCTGGATTTCCATTGCACCTTCGCCTTGCACCAGGATGACAGGAGTGCCTGCACTAACAACTTCTTGCTTTTCTTTGAGCACATCACCGATGACACCGTCGTAGGGCATACGCAACACACCGTTATTCACACTTTTTTGGGCTGACTCCAACGCCGCTGCGGCACTCTTGTGCGCTGCGATTGCTTGATCGAGGTTGGCTTTGCTCGAGGTATCGGATTCAAACAGTTGCTGGACGCGTTTTAACTCTTCCTTTGAGCGTGTGGCCTCAGCCTGAGCTTGACGCAACTGAGCCTCGAGAGAAGCCGTGTCGAGTTTCGCGAGAATTGCCCCCTTAGCGTATCGTTTTCCACTAACAGCAGGGAGCTCGATGATACGACCAGTGATCTCGAATCCCAATTCTGCCGAATCAGATGCCTGTGAGACACCGGTGAATTTTCGGGTTAACTCCAGTCGAGGTTCTTCCACGACAAAGACAATTGCTGCTCGTGGTTCAGGATCAGCTGGTGGTGATTTTTCTGAACAGGAGGTAAAGAATCCTGTAACGGCTGCCAGTGTGATGATAGTGGTATAGCGTTGCATATTTAATTGGGAAAAGTGATCGTTACCTACTGATGGGAGTGACGTGAATGGATCCAGTTTTGAAATAGTTTCTCAACCACTGCGTCCATTCCTTTTTTTCATCAGCTGTCTTTTCGTGTTCGTACCACCCCATGGCACGTTGCACGGCGATGATATCCTTAGTATACTGATAGGTGGCTGTGATCTCAGATTGCTTCAAGCTAAGAAGCTGATTTTGGGCATCGAGAAGCTCAACGATACTAACCGCTCCTTGTGAGTATTTGCTTTTTACCGCCTCAAAGTTTTTCTCTGAAAACTCACGAGCCTGACGACTGAGACGCATACTCGGGTGACTGGCAGACATTGCATAGGCGGCACTAAGAGCTCTTTGTTCTATAAGAAATAGTGCTTTTCGCCGCTGTGCCTGTAACTGGCGAATCACGGCCTCGATCCGGCTCATCTCGGTTTTCCTGAGCCCTCCTTCCCACAGCGGCATGGTAAAACCGATACCAACAGTCCACTCGGTTTGTGAATCCTGCCTTACATTGTGCGCGCTTTGCACAATTTGAGTCAACCCAGCGGAGATGCTTATTTCAGGGCGAAAATTTCTTCGTGCCCGTTCCTGAAGGAGAATCCCTTGGGAGCGAAGCGTACGATCAAATGATTTGATTTCCGGAGAACGATGCTTGGCGAGACTTTGAATGAAACTTGTGAATTTACCTAATCCAGCCAAATCGCGCACGATCGGTCGAGTAGCTCCATCCATAAAGTAGAACTCATGATCGCCGAGCTTGATATCAGTAAGTGACCAATGACTGGTTCTATTTACAGCAAGGTCTGTGTTGAGTTGGACGCGTGCTGTTCTTCGTGCTGCGTCACGTTGTAAGAGTAGTGACTTAGCCTGCGCAACATTGGCCTGCCAACGAAACACTTCCGAAGCCTCGGCAGCACCGATATCACGACGCAATTTTGCGAGTTGCAGGTTATTTTCAGAAAGTAAGAGGTTTTCTTTTTCAATTTTCCACAACGCCTCCGTGTTGAGCACATCGAGATAACTGTTCGCCACTGATTGAATGACATCAAGTCGTGCAGATTCATGGTCGTATTTCGCAGCTTCTGCTACCTGAAGTTGTGATTTGATCTGACTGTAGACTCGGTCGCTATACAGCAGCTGACTGACCTCGACTCCCAACGAGGCTGACTCAGCATGATGTGGAGTAGTGGTAGGGTTAATCCTATCAATAACACCGAGCACTCCGACGTTGCCACCCAGGCTAACTTGCGGTCTGAAATTCGTCCGTAACGAACTCGCCTGCCATGCGGCCGCTCGTTGTGCTGCACGGGCAGCGATCACATCCGGGTTCAGTCGGGAAGCCATTCTCATTGCTTGGCTGAGATTCAGCTCTCCTGCCGATTTCTGATAGGCATTTCGGTTAATGAAGTTAGCTGAGAGAGTGGTGTCATAATCGGGCGTCCACCCAAGTTGCTTTCCCGTTGCCAAATTGAAGGTTAGTTTATCGTAGCTTTTAAGCACGACCGGAAGTAAATCCGTACCAATCCCTGAAAGTAGTTGATGGATATTAATCGCGGTGCGACGAAAAAACGCCTGCCCAGACCCCGCGGAAAGCCCCGCAAAGGCACCCGCCTTGACATCGGAAATTCCTACCATCGAAAATGTCTTTATCCCGCGTTTGGTAAGCCCCCTGATC
>JARFPV010000454.1 GCA_029288115.1 Akkermansiaceae bacterium
GAATCGTAGTGCTCGTTGATGCCGTTCTTGATGGCATTGGCCACGGTTTTGTCGGTGATGTCAGCGGCGATGTTCCGGTAGCCATAATCAGCAAAACCGCAAGCGATTTGGTAGTTGGTGGATGGCCAGACGTCACCGCGCCAGAAACCCCTGGATTCCCAGCGTGGGTCGGTGCGTTCGCAGGTTGGTAGCGGTAGAGGCGTTTGCCATGCGGGGGAAGAGTATACCTCCGCCATGCGTTGTACCATTGCCGGGGTGGCGACCCCTGCAGCCAAAGGGAGCCAGCTACTGATGGTGGCCACGGGCACTTTCTTCAAGTTGTCTCTCTTGCAAGAGAGGAACACTCCTTTTTGTTCATCCCACATATGCTTGCGCATCGCTTTGACTGCTTTGTCGATGCGTTGTTGCCGGCGTGTAGCCATTTCCTGATCCCCCACGGCTTCAGCAAGCTTCACCAAGCTACGCTCACCCATGATGAGATAGGATGTATTCCCAGTAACACAGATGTCTCCATACCATTTACCCTCGTTGGGACCTTTTCGGCTCGGGTGCTCAGTGAGTTTGAGATCATCCATGTTGCACTCGTAGTCGAAGGTTTCCCAACGTGCGTGCTGCACATCACCACTGTAGGAGCCTACAGCACAGAGGCCGATGTTAGTAACATCGCGCTCGCGCCAGTACCAGTCGTGGAACTTTTCGAGTCGAGCCAGAGACTGCTTGATCAGTTTCGTGTCACCGTTCCTGCGGTACACGCGTTCGACTCCCCAAGCGAGGATGGGTATTTGTGAAAACAGGCGCATCTCCTGGGGTTCGGTTTTGATGGCCACAGTGATCATGTCGTGGGCATAGCCAGGCATTTTCTGATTCCAACGATCCTGAAAATCCCAGTAATTCTTGAAGATGTCACGGATGACTTTTTTCTTACTGGGGAAGAGGCTCAACAAATCCACGACAAACATAGAGTCCCAAATCCATTGCCCTTTGTAGTGTGGCCCTCCGGGGTAAACCCAGTTTTGGGTCATGGGTGGAGTCGGTGGCAGGATCTTATCAAGCACGCACTTGCTCATTACATCCACCATGAGTTTGAGTGCTTTCTCGTTGTCACTTGAGAATAGCGCTTCGATGTCACTGATGGTGACCCCACCCCAGTCCCCGGGGGCAAAAGCACTTCCGTGGCTCTTCGGCGCATTTGCCAATGATTGCCACCATGGGGAGAGTGCACTAGCGCTTGCAGTGAGTTTGATGAATCGACGTCGTCTCATAACGGCTGAATGAAAAATGTTCTTCCGGATCAAGAATACGGAAAATAAATTCATTTATTTCAGGGGGTTGAAATGAGAACCATGAAAATAACCTTTTCAGGTGTGAAGTTAGATAAGAATTTGAGTGCAAGATACGTCTGAGGCTGTGAATGTTTTTTCTGTCTGGGTAGTCTATCTGAATTTGTTACTCTCCCTCGAAAGAAAGCATGTCGTTAAACACTAACAGCCGAGGTCGCCGAGTGGCGGTGTTGCTCAGTATTGCACTGAGTGTAGCTATATTGGTTGCTCTCGGGCTACGCATGGATTGGTCGGTCCTGCTTGATGAGTTGGGTCGTGTCCGCTGGGTGTTCATTGCGCCTCTTGTTGGGATTACGCTACTAATATTCTGGGTGCGCGCATTGCGATGGAGGCATCTGCTGCCGAAGGATTCAGAGATTTCAAGGTTCAGTCTGTTTGAAGCGACCATGGTCGGATTCACCGCGACATTTATTTTACCGTTACGCGTCGGGGAGATCATCCGTCCGTGGGTTCTGAGCAGGTGGCAGCCGGTCAGATTCTCAGTAGGTTTGGCGAGTATCGTGATCGAGCGTGCCTTCGATGCTCTGACCTTGATTGGTTTGCTCGGTGTGACGATTAGCCAGCTTGAATCGGTGCCTCCTCTGGTATCTGCCGGTGCCAAGGTCATGGCCTTTCTCGCGGTTGCCATTCTTGTGGTCATGGTTGCCGCGTATCTTGGCTCAAGCCAGATGATCCGCCTCGGTGAGCGGTTGATTGTGGCGGTGCTTGGGAAAAAGTTCCCTGCATTGTCAAAGAAACTAGTGGATATGGTGGAGGATTTTCTTGCTGGCCTCCGTGGAATTTCCAGTATCAAGGATCTTGTGTGGTCGGTTCTGTGGTCGGTGGTCTTGTGGGCGCTTCTGGTGGCACTCTATCAGCTAGGGTTGTGGAGTTTTGGCATCACACCTTCCTGGTGGGTGGGTGCTACCATTTGTGTGATGATCGCGCTGGCGGTAGCGGCTCCCGGGGCGCCCGGATTTGTGGGTACATTCCAGCTCGGCTGCGTCGTTGCGCTGACCATTTATGACCACTCCGAGGAGCTCGCGGTTGCTTACTCGATTGTCCTGCACGCCCTACAAATGATCACCGTGGTCGTCTGTGGGTTTGTCATCCTTAACCGGCGAGGTCTTCATATGTTAGAAGTGGCGCAGAAAGCTAGCTCGCGCTGATCGACTTTAAAACGCCATCACGCTCGACGAATACAGCGCTTAACTTCCGATCTTCGGATGGAGCGAGATTGATTTCATCCGGCGTCATCAGCATCAGCGCTGTGGACCAAGCGTCTGAAAAAGCGGCTGACTCACTACGTGCCCAGATTCTTGTCGGAGCATCATCTGAAAGGTCCCGGTTGGTATCGGCGCTCACAATGTGGCTTCCCTGAATGGTGGTTCCGGAGGAACTGAGTGCTTCGTTATTGAGATCAACCCGTAAGGAATCGTTTACACCTGCGAGATCGATTGGCCAGCTGTGATCTCCGATCGCAAGGTGAGTGCTGGCACCGGCAGAGAGCAGGGCTCCATCGATGTCCCATTCTTGCAAATACAGAGCCAGCTGATCGAGAGTGAAACCTTTTCCGATACCGCCGAGATCGATCACGCGGCCTGGTTCCACACAGGTCACCGTTGCCGTATCGGGATGAATACTCAGCTGGCCGGCAAGGTCTGGCATGGCACCGTCTTGCTCGGTCTTGCGGTGCTCAATCATCGTTCCGAGAGTGGGGTTAAATAAGCCACACGTGTGAATGGACGCTTCCATTGCCTGCAGCAGACATTCGTGAGCCTCCTCACTGATGTGCAGAGTTTCGCCTGCCTGCATGTGGTTGATTCGGGAAACATCCCCGCCGTCGTGGTATCGGCTGAGTTTCCGCTCCAGCTCGTCGATCCGTTCGATGCATTCGCAAGCGAGACTCCGTAAAAGCTGTTCGTCATCACCACACAAGCGAAGGTGATACGTCGTTTTCATCGCCTCATGATCAACGGCGTGATGAGTTGGAAATGATGTTTCCTCAGGCATTTTTACTCGGCATTCATCCACTTGTCCCAGTGCTCATTACGCAAATACATCATCACTGGCACATTTCTGCGCAGCGTGCGTGGTAAAGCTACATGGCTGTCTTTCAGCAGGACGCCCACTTCATCATCGGTTTCCAGCATCGCAAAAACCACCGGGCACTGTTTGATCGCGGGGTCAGCCTCGCTCCAGTAGCCGATCGCTTGGTAGTCGCGCAGATACCACGGCAGTGGCCAGTATTCGCTGCCAACCACGCCGATTGGTTCCAGCGATAGCGGCGGCATCACCTCAGACATTTGTGCGAGCCATTCTCGCGCCGACTCGATGTTGCGGCTTGTGGGTGTGTAGGCATAGGGGTTTCGGGCATCGGTCTCGAATCTTCCTACGGCGAATTTTGCCAGTCGATGCTGTTGGAAAACCACACCGCCTAACAGAAGTATAGCGATTGCCTGGGTCGGCATTTTCCAGCTGGTTACGCCCCTCACACTCAAGCCTGCAAGCAGGCAGACGTGCGCCCATGGCAGGCACATCAGCCACGGTGTTTTGTAGCTGATCGTGCTATAAATCAGCAGATGAAAAACAGCGGAGTAGGCGACGAACCGAACTGTATTCTCTAGCATGGCATGTTTTGTGCCTGGCAAAAAACTTCTCCCGACCGAGATCACGGCAAGCAGGAAAACAAAGCCCTCGTGCCACCAGATACCTCCCTTGGTCGGCACGATCATCATACTCAAGTAGTAACCAAACGGCTTGTCGTGCCCGGCAGTTGTCTTGTAGACAAAAAACGTTTTCACCGCATCCCACACGCCACCAAGATTCGTCAGCCCGTCCGTGTAAAACCACCCGGCGCTGAGCGCTCCGCCGACAACGAATGACACGACTGAGATTCGGTAACTTTTCCAGTCGACCAGCAGTGCCTTGCTGGCGCGCCAATTGCTCAGTGCAATGATGCCGGCTGATGCTGACCATGCGATGATGCTGATTGCGAAGGTTTCCTTGGTGGCAAACATCAGGCCGATGACAAAACCAATGGCTCCGAACTTGAGGGTTTGCGACTTAAACCTAACAACAAACAAAACCACGGCGAGCAAGCCAAGCATTGCGAGCATCATTTCGTGGATGAACATGCGGCTGTAGTAGGCGAG
>JARFPV010000457.1 GCA_029288115.1 Akkermansiaceae bacterium
CGGCAAGGCTTATGTCTCCGACTACGTCGGCAGCTGGCCGACTCACGGGTTCGGTAACATCTTTACCTTCCACGACCCCAAGGAACTCGCCAAACCCGAAACCCAACAGGTCAGCAAACTCTTTGCCAAGGGATTCGGGAAAATGCAACCTGCCGAACTTGCCAAACTGCTCCGCCACCCCGACATGCGTGTTCGACTCCGCGCACAAGTCACCCTGGCTGAAGACACTGCCAGCAGACAGTCTTTCATCGCCGCAACAGCTGCCAATGAACCACTGACCACTCGCCTCCACGGAGTCTGGGGACTGGGCAATCTGGCCCGCCTGAAAAAGGATCCTGACTCAGCAAAGGAACTCGTCAAACTATGCAGCGACAGCAATGCCAAGGTCCGTGGCCAAGCCATCCAGGCACTCGGTGATTGCCGTTACAAGGAAGCACTCCCCACCGCCCTCGCACTACTCAACGATGCCAACATGAGAACGCGCATGCTCGCCGCCATTGCCACCGGCAAACTCGGCACCAAGGCAAACGTCCCAGCACTCATGGCCGTCGTTGAAAAAGGCAACGACAAGGATGAATACCTGCGCCACGGCGCCATCGAAGGCATGGTCCGCATCGGTGACGCCGCTGCCATCTTCGCCTTCGCAGAGAACAAATCCCCAGCCATCCGCCGCGCTGTCGTCCTCGCCCTACGCCGATTGAAAGACGGACGCATTGGCAAAATGCTCCAAGACAAAGACCTCTCAATCGCGATCGAAGCCGTCAAGGCCATCAACGACAACTACATTGAAGACGCACGCAAGGACCTCGCCGCAGCCACCCACCTGCTCGGCAAATCCACCTGGCCAGTCGATATGCGCATCCTCAACGCCATGATTCGTGCAGGTGGGGATGACAACGCCAAACGCCTCCTCGAGGTTGCCAAAAATACCTCCCTGAGCGAGGACGCCAGAACCGAAGCCCTGTGGCTCATCGACCGATTCGAGAAAGCGCCACCCACCGACCCGACCACGGGAATGTATCGCCCCATCGAAGGGCAACAAAAATTAGGGTCAGAGGTGCACAAGGAAATCCGCTCCGCCCTGAAGCTACTGCTTACCAGCACATCTGGTTACCTTCTTGCCGAAGTGCTTAAGCTGTCAGGCAAATACGAGGTTAAGATATCCAATGAAGTTCTGATCGGTCAGCTGATGAACCCGAAGAACCTTTTGTCCATAAGGCTGGCCGCGATGAAAAAAGTCGAGCCCGCCAAACCTAACAACTACACAGACCTTCTGATCAAGCTCACTGCGGATAGTGACATCAAGATGCGCAACCCAGCTCTTCAGTCACTTGCCCGACACGATGCCAACGAAGCATTTGAAGTGGCGAAAAAAATCCTCAGCTCAGGGACAAATTACGACAAGCAACTCGTCATCAGGCTGCTCAGCACGCTGAAGCATCCTCAGTCTTCAGCAACTATTCTGAAACTGCTCAATGACATCAAGCAACAGCCGATCGCCATCCAGCTCGACATCCTCGAGGCCGCGAAAAAACGATCCGATCCTGCACTCGACAAAGCACTCGCCGCCTACGAGGCAGGCATCGATAAAAAAGATCCTCTCGCGGCATTTCAAGTCACCCTCGCCGGTGGTAATGCCGGCAGCGGAAAGAGCATCTTCTTCCGCAATGGCGCCGCGCAATGCCGCCAGTGCCATAAAGTCGGCAACCGAGGCGGTGACGCCGGCCCGAATCTTCAGGGGCTGGGCAGCAAACGGGACGCCAAATACATCCTCGAATCCATCATCGCCCCAAGCGCCAAGCTCTCGCCAGGCTACTCTCCTGTCGCCATCACGATGAAAGACGGCAAGGTCGTTTCAGGACTCCTGATGAAACAAACCGGCAGCGTAGTCGTGCTCAGAAATCCGGAAACAAAAGAACACACCATCTGCAAAAAAGAGGACATCGCCTCGATGCCTCCCGTGATGTCTTCCATGCCACCGATGGGTGCCATTCTTAGCAAATCCCAGATCCGGGACCTGGTCGCCTACCTGTCTTCGCTGAAGAAACAATCACCGTAGCGGAATGACTACCCATTCCACCGACTCCCACCTTCAGAGTTTCTTTCTCTTTGACAAAACCC
>JARFPV010000472.1 GCA_029288115.1 Akkermansiaceae bacterium
GTGCTGACCTCGGAGGAGGATTCGTGATCAAGGAGGGCAAGCTGCGCGGTGTCGAATCCAAGGGAATGCTCTGTGGTGCCGATGAAATTGGCATGGTCGCAGAAGAGGATGGTCTGATGATCCTGCCACAGGACTCAGAAACCGGGAAACCACTGCAGGAAATTTTTGATACCGACACGATTATTGAGGTCGAAGTGACTCCAAACCGCCCTGACCTGCTTTCCCACACCGGCATGGCACGCGAACTTGCCGCCCTTGCGAAGCTCGACTTGGTAGGGCGGATTGGCCTCAATCCGCCGCTGGACACAGATGATGCCTCCTCCACCATCAAACTCTCCGCACCCGATTCCTGCCCGTACTACACCGCAGTAAAAATCTCCGGTGTCACCGTGGGCGAGTCGCCTGCCTGGCTGAAGACCAAGCTTGAAGCGATTGGCCTGCGCCCGATCAACAACGTCGTCGATATCACCAACTACGCCCTGCACGAGCTTGGCCATCCGCTGCACGCATTTGATGCGGCAAAAGTCAGTGGCGCGCTCGATATCCGCATGGCTGCCGATGGAGAAGTCTTCAAAGCTCTCGACGAGGAAGACTACACACTCAATGCAGAGGACGTGGTGATCTCGGATGAAAGCGGCACCGCACTTGCTCTAGGAGGCATCATGGGCGGGCTCGATAGTGGCGTCACAGAGTCCACCACCGACATTATTCTGGAGTCGGCGTATTTCACCCCGTCGAAAATCCGCCGTAGCTCACGCCGGCTTATCCTCAGTTCGGATTCATCTGATCGTTTCGAACGTGGCAGCGACCCGCAGCAGGTTCTCTCCAGCTCGGCATTCGCCGACAACCTGATCGTGGAACTCGCGGGTGGAACGATCGAGGGAGCTACCGCCGTTGCCGGTGAAGCACCACAACTCACCGGTGAAGTGACACTGGATGTGGCAAAACTCGACCAGCTCATGGGTGGCTCGATTTCCCTTGAGGATGCCGAGGGAATTCTTACCAGACTGGGTCTCGATAAACTTGCTGATAATGTCTGGAGCGTGCCGAGCTACCGACTCGATCTTGGCCGCCACATCGACCTCGTTGAGGAAATTGCCCGAGTCCACGGACTCGATAACGTGCCATCACGTTTCACCGGCACCTTCGCTCATGAAAGCGATGTGGATATCGCCTACGACTACCAGATGGGTGTGCGTCACACACTGGCATCGATCGGATTCTACGAAACGCAAACCATCAAGCTCATCGCGGAGTCGGCACCGGATGCCACTATCGCCCAGATGGACACCGCACTGCCGCTACGTCCACTGCAGGATGGCGATGCCATCCGGGTAAAGCTTCCACTCAGCGAAGACCACGCTGTGATGCGCCCGTCTCTGACACCAGGTCTTGTTGCCACGGCCGCGCGCAATATTCGTCAGGGGTCAAAGTCGCTTCGTTTCTTTGAGATTGGCAGACAGTTCCGCAATGCGGGGGGAGGTAAGGCAACGGATATTGAATCCGATTCCATCGCCCTCTTGTTAGGTGGTGAGCGTCGCCCAGCCACGTGGTCGGTGAAATCCGGTTGCCAAGGGCAGATCGATGCCTTTGATGTGAAAGCCGTGCTCGGGCACATCTTTTCTAACAAACCAATCCAGTTCAACCCACGTGAGCGGGAAGGGTTCATCCTCGCTGCAGACATCCAGTGCGACGGCAAACCTGTCGGCGTGTTTGCGCAGCTTAGCCCCACGAAATGCCGCGAGCTTGATGCGGACTACCCGATCTATGTTGTCGAGCTCGATGCCAAGAAATGCCAGCAGTTTGCTAGCGGTATCAGTCAGGTTGAAGACCTTCCGCAGTTCCCTGGATCGAGCCGGGACGCCGCCATGGAAGCGCCTGTTTCGCTGCCGAATGCTGACATCGAAAAAGCGATCAAGAAGCACAACGAGATGCTGCTCGCGTCGTCAGCGTGCTTTGATCTGTTCACCGACCCTACCGGTGACAAACTTCCAGCGGATAAAAAATCCATCGCCTACAGCTTCCACTACCGCTCTGCCGAGCGCACCCTGAAGGCGAAGGAGGTGGATCAGGCGCACCAGAGGCTGCTTGATCACCTTGCGAAGACCCTGCCGATCACGTTCCGCTAAAGAACGTAGGATAGCTTTTTAAGCTGTCGGCAGGATGTGTGGATTCACCGTGCTTGGGATGAGTATTCCAGGGTAGCCGACAGCTTGAAAAGTCGTCTTACCTTGCATCAATCGTTTCGATAAATGTCGTTTTTTGCAATAAATGACATTAATTCATCAGGTTCAATGGCGGTTTACTGCATTTTTATCACCCTATAACACTTGATAAATCAAGGTTTTATAGAAA
>JARFPV010000048.1 GCA_029288115.1 Akkermansiaceae bacterium
GCGTCAGATGTGTATAAGAGACAGGTGTAGGACGGCGTGCTAACAGGTAGACCAGTGCACCGATCCACCCCAAAAGGGCGATGACAATCACCCAGACAACCTTGTCATTTCCTTGATCCGGCTCCTTGGTAATGCAATCGATCAACATCCAGATCCAGAAGCCGATCATCAGGAGGCTCAGAAGCCCGATGACCGCTATGATGATCAATTCCGGCATTCCTACCTGACTCATCGCTAGCACTGCTTGGTATTTGGAGTTTAAAACTTACAGTTTCGTAACTCTACTCCTCTTCAGAGGCTGATTCCTGCTCAGATGCTTCACCAGTTCCTTGCACAAGCTCGTCATCATCGTTGAACTCCATATCCTCATCACCCTGGTCATCAGGATCAATCAGATTTCCATGGCTGAGTAGGAAATGGCGCTTTTGCTGAGGTTTCGGCAGAGGTGAAAGCATCATCGTGGCAGCACGACCAGCAAGCCGAGGCCGTTGGTCGATATTTGCCATATCCTTCAAGTCTTCGCCCACCTGCTTAAGGACATCGATACCGATCTCCTTGTGCGCGTTCTCACGTCCACGGTACTGGAGACGCATACGCACCTTGTTTCCCTGTTCAAGAAACTGCTCGGTCCGTGCCATTTTGATATCGTAGTCGTGCTTGTCTGTTCCGACACGCAGCTTGATTTCCTTCACACGAGTCACCGACTTCGCCTTCTTTTTCTTCAGCTTCGACTGCTCGTATTTATACTTACCATAGTCACAAACGCGACAGACCGGAGGTTTGGCATTCGGGGCGACCTCCACGAGGTCAAGTCCGACTGATTTCGCTTTCTCCACAGCCTCACGCGAACTCATCACGCCGAGCTGTTGGTCTTCGTATACGACACGCACTTTGGGTGCACGAATGTAGTCGTTGACTCGGGTTAAGTCACGACGGCCACGGTAGGGTTTCTTTTTTGGTTTAGCTATGGTGTTCTCCTTTAGTTGTTCGTTGGGAAAGACTTGAGTAACAGCACCGCAACTGGTGCTGAAACATCCGCCACATCACATTGACGTGCGGGGTAAGAAAATATGCCAAAATCAATACGCATAAAAAAATCAACAGCCACCATCGGGATCAAAGTTCCCGGTTAGCGATTTCCTGTTGGATAGTACGGACAAATTCATCGACTGGCATGGCACCCAGATCATCTCGATCCCGGTGTCTCACAGAGACCGCGCCGCTTTCCGCTTCGCGTGCTCCGATAATGAGCATATACGGCACTCTATCCAGCCTTGCAAGGCGAATTTTGGCACCCACCTTGTCAGCATTTCGGTCTGCACTCACACGCACGCCGGCATCGGCAAGTTTAGCCACCGCCTCATTGGCAACGTCGTTGAATTTTTCCGAGATCGGCAGCACCCTGACCTGCTCCGGTGCAAGCCAGGTGGGGAATTTCCCTTCGAAATGCTCAATGAGCAGACCAGTGAATCGCTCGAGCGAACCAAACGGCGCACGGTGAATCATCACCGGACGGTGCGGTTTGTTATCCGCACCAATGTAGGAAAGATCAAATCGCTCGGGCAGGTTGTAGTCGACCTGCACCGTGCCGAGCTGCCAGTCGCGCCCGATCACATCCTTTACAACGAAGTCGATCTTCGGCCCGTAGAATGCCGCCTCACCTTCCTCCTCGGTGTAATCCACCCCGAGTGTCTGCACGGCCTGACGCAAGGCATTCTCCGCCTTGTCCCAGTTCTCCGCGTCACCAACGTATTTATCGCTATCAGGATCACGCAATGACAGGCGCACGCTGTATTCATCCATGCCGAGCGTCTGCAGGACTTTTTTCACCAGGGCAAGACAGCTCTGCACTTCATCCGCCACCTGATCCGGCATGCAGAAAAGGTGCGCGTCGTCCTGGGTAAATCCACGCACACGGGTCATGCCGCCCAGCTCGCCGGATTGCTCCCAGCGATAAACTGTGCCAAACTCGGCAAGTCTCACAGGAAGGTCACGGTAACTATGATGGTCACTGGCATAGATCTTAATGTGGTGCGGGCAGTTCATCGGGCGCAGCATGTAGCCCTCGATCGTGCCGGTATTGAGTCCATTGGTCAAAGTCGCACACGTTGCGCCCTCGTCAGACAGCTTATCCAGAGTATCACGCTCAGGAATCGCTGCAAACTGGCTCTCCTGATAGTATGGGAAATGCCCACTCGTGCGGTAGAGATCGAGCTTACCAATCTGCGGCGTAAACACCTGCGAGTAACCCTGCTTGTCGAGCTCCTCAGTAATGAAATCCTGCAAGGCACGACGCATCAGCGCACCCTTCGGCTTCCATAGGATCAAACCCTGGCCCACCGTCTCATCGATATGAAAAATCCCCAGCTCCTTGCCGAGCTTGCGGTGGTCACGCTTCTTCGCTTCCTCAAGCTTCTCAAGGTGCTCATCAAGCATTGTCCGGTTCTTGAAACAGGTTCCATAAATCCGCTGCAAACTTTGACGGCTGCTGTCACCCTTGAAAAAGGCCGACGCCACACTCATCACCTTGAATGCCTTGCAATTACCTGTCCGACCCACATGCGGCCCGGCACACAAATCCCAAAACTCACCATTCTTATATATCGAAATCTCCTCGCCCTCGGGAATGTCATCCAACATCTCCACCTTGAACACACTCTCGCCATCACGCTCGGACAAAGCACCCAATCGGCCACTCTTCGCCAATGCCAAGGCCTCGTCACGCGACACCACCATCTTCTCAAAGGTCTGGTTCTCTTTGACCACCTTTTTCATCTCCGCCTCGATCTTCTCAAAATCATCCGGCGTAATCGAGTGATCCAAACCAATATCATAGTAGAACCCAGAATCCACCGGCGGCCCACCCGCCAACTGCGCATCCGGCCATATTTTCAGAATCGCCGTCGCCAACACATGCGCACACGAGTGCCTCAGTCGCTCAAGGTCGGACATCTGGTGACGCTCATCCAGCGTCTT
>JARFPV010000493.1 GCA_029288115.1 Akkermansiaceae bacterium
GACAGATTCCATCCCACACCAGGCTCTGATCCCCGGCCTGGCTCACAAGCGTAAGCAGACACTAGCACCTTAATCTCCCTACTGCTCATCATAAACGTTCATAAAAATCCAGTGACATTCTGGCTACCTCGTCTTTTTTAAACGCGCTCGATGCCCATACTTTTCCAGTTTCTGATATCTTTATACGGTGTGATTCATGTGTCACCATCTTGGACATAGCACCAGCAATCTCCGAAGACTTCAGAGGAACTAGTTCGGCAGCACCGTATTTGCCGATCTCCAGTTTCAAGTTTATGCGGTCAGACAATATTGAGGCCACTCCGCGACTCATGGCCTCAACAAAGGAAATTCCAAACGCCTCCCAGCGGGACAAGGATACAAAACAGTCGATCTCCATAAAAAATAACTCCTTAGCGTCACCATATGCAGGCTCACGTATTTCCACACAGTTCTGGAATCCATAACTGGTAATTAGCTGGGTGAGTGCTGCCTTTCCCCCATTATGGTCCGGACCCACCAAGACCAGGTTGCATTGTGCCCTCACTGACATCTTTGAGAATGCTTCAAGAAGAAGATCAAGACCTTTGTTGTGCACATCCAGCCTCCCCAGAAAGCCAAACACAAATGATCCATCTGCCCTATCCTCACGTTCGGGAAGATTTGAAGGCAGATCGATAATATTCGGAATGACTCCGGTGTTCCCACGATAAAACGGAAATAGCCACCTCAGTCGCTTTCGCTCAAACTCAGTCGTGGCAATCAATCCTGCGGCACCTCGAAAATATCCTGTTAGAAAATTTACATAAACAAGTTTTTTAACCCATATAAACGCTGACCGATAGTGCAGCGCACCACCAGATGAAAAAACATAAGCAATTCCGCGCTTTCGGCACAATTTAGCACATGCCACATCAAGCGGACGTATGCCACAGAATGACACCACCAATCCAGAGACAATATCTAAGCTACTGCAGTAGCTCATCAGAGCCTGATCATTCTGATAAATCTCCACATTCACAAGAGAAGATTCGGTTAACGCAGGTGCCTCGTTCTGACTATAGCTTAAAACCGTTACATCGGCATCTAGAGCCGCTTGCCCATCAGCCAAGGCACGTATCGCATTACTATGCCCGCCACTCAATGTATAATCATAGGGGCAGATGTGAACAATCTTCTTGCGAGATTCAATTTCCATGCATTATTATTCTGTTTTCTTTTAACGCTGAAGCATTGCCTGCTGAATAGCCCTTAGTGCCGTATCTCGGGAATCGGCCACTTCTGCCCCCGTATCCACCCAAACCGCCCTCGGGTTTCCATCACACATATCCCGCAATCCCATGACTTGTCGGCAAACCTCCTCAAGGGATGTCTCCGGCTTTCGAGCAAATATCACTTCTGGGTCTGCGCCGAGACAAAGCACCAACTTTGGCTTGGGCGCACCTGCCATCACAAGTTTTATCAGCGTGCGAGGCAATGCTATCCGCATCCTTACGGGATCCATCACGAAATCATAACTGTAGCGGTCAAACAGTGTGATCCCGGGACCTTTGGCTAGTTTCGCATGAACTTCAATCCAGTATCCTATGTAATAATCCACGGCGTAATATACCAGACGAATAAGAGAGCCCATAAACCCGCTAGGCTTCTGTGCGTGTGGGTTGTCCTTTACTTTTTCCAAATCTGATTTACCCGCCATTTTCCCAAGCCTGGGAAGCCAGTGAGGCCTCAAATGTTTATATTGGATAGGACTATGCAAGGCACACTCCAAGACAGGACGAAGCGCCTCGATCACTGTCGTTTTTCCAGCGCCGTCAGTCCCCATTACCGCAACAGATATCCCAGGGGTATGCCACAACCTCCGTAGCCTCAACCACAAGTTGACACCTCTATACCAATAGCTACCTCTGCGCAACACATTTCTCCTTAGGGAAGTTACCAACTCGCTCAAATCATCTTTCTCTGAAGACAAAACCTCTGTCATGAGCAACAGTGTATT
>JARFPV010000497.1 GCA_029288115.1 Akkermansiaceae bacterium
ACAATCTTCGTCGGCAGCGTCAGATGTGTATAAGAGACAGGACCTAACATGCGCCATTTCAGCGGCAGGTGGTATTTTACACTACCTTGCATACCAGCTTCGCCGGTCCTGCGACCACCTGCGCACGCTTTCTGTGAGAAACGATGCCTCACACGTACTCATTGACTCATCTTCTCAGAGAAATCTGGATTTGGTCGATTCACCAACCGGCAGACAGCATTCGCTGTTAGGGGCTCTCGACCGCACTGCCACTCCAATGGGTGCTCGTAAGCTCCGCGACTGGATTCTTCACCCACTGCGCGACCTCACGGCACTGAATGCACGGCAGGACATGATCGCAGCCTATCTCGCCGAACCCTTTCTCCTGGGACAATGCCGGGAGCAACTCAAAGGCATTCGCGACATTGAGCGCACCACCTCAAGACTATCCCAAAATTCAGGCAACGCCCGGGACCTGCTGTCTTTATTCACCTCGCTGCAGAAAATCCCCGACCTAAAAAGCCATCTGGAAGCTCTTGCCGAGCACCTACCCGGCTCAGATTTCCACTCCCAGCTCGAAAGCCAGCTGCACACATTCCCAGATCTCACCGATCTCTTGGAAAGAGCACTCACCGACGAACCACCTGCCAACACTAAAGAAGGAGGCATCATCCGCGATGGCTTCAATGCCGAGCTCGACGAACTGCGCTCAGCTTCAAGCAGTGGCAAACAATGGCTCGCTGAACTTCAGGAATCGGAACGCAAACGCACCGGTATCGATACGTTGAAAATCAAATTCAACAACGTCTTTGGCTATTTCCTTGAGGTCACCAAGGCAAAGATAGACCTCGTCCCCGACGACTATCAACGCAAACAAACGATGGCGAATGCCGAGCGCTACATCACGCCTGAGCTCAAGGAAATGGAGAATAAAATCCTCGGCGCCGACGAGCGAGCCAAACAGCTCGAATACGAGGAGTTTGTCAAGCTACGACAGGCCGTTGCCGATGATATCGACCGACTCCAGCAATGCGCCGACGCACTCGCCACTCTTGATGTTCTTCTCGGCCTTGCAGAACTCGCCCAACTCCACCAACACTCACGACCCATCCTCGATGATTCCCGCGACCTCGAAATCACCAATGGTCGCCACCCGGTGTTAGAACAAACCATGGTCGATGAGAAATTTGTGCCCAACGACACCACCATGGCCGCAGACGACTCCAGAGTCATTCTCATCACAGGTCCTAACATGGCAGGAAAGTCCACCTACATCAGGCAGGTTGCCTTGATCGCCCTGATGGCACAGATCGGCGCCTACGTGCCTGCCGAAAAAGCTCGTGTCGGACTGGTGGATCGCATTTTCTGCCGGGTCGGCGCCTCCGACGACCTCACCTCGGGTCAATCGACGTTTATGGTCGAGATGAACGAAACCTCGCTCATCATCAACAATGCCACGGAGCACTCTCTGGTTATACTTGATGAGATCGGCCGAGGAACAGCCACCTTCGACGGACTCTCCATCGCCTGGTCAGTTGCCGAACATCTCCACGATACCATCAAAGCCCGCACCCTGTTCGCCACCCACTACCACGAGCTCACCGACCTCTCTCGCAGCAAAGAAGCTGTCGAGAACTACAACGTCGCTGTCCGCGAGTGGAACGACGACATCATTTTCCTACGCAAGATCCTCCCCGGCACCGCCGACAAGTCATACGGTATCCAAGTCGCCCGACTCGCCGGTCTGCCACCCGCCATCATCGATCGAGCCAAAGACATCCTCTCGCATCTGGAAATGAACTCCTCACGCCCGGAAGCAAAAGGCAAACCCAAGGCAAAGAACACCAAGAGCAAGTCCAAGGACATGCCCGAGGCCGACTCCCCACAGCTCGGACTGTTTGATTAAGCATCATGAACTCACCCATCGGAATACTCGACTCCGGACTCGGCGGACTTTCCGTGCTCAACGAGGTGCGTCAGGTCCTGCCTAACGAATCTATCGTGTATTTCGGTGACAGCGCGTGGTGTCCATACGGCGTTCGTGAAGCCCACGAAATCCAGCGACGAGTTTTTGAAATCACCGATTTCCTGATCGAGAAAGAATGCAAGCTCATCATCGTCGCCTGCAACTCTGCGACCATTGCTGCCGTTGAGGCACTTCGAGCTACGTATCCCCTGCCCTTTGTCGGAATGGAACCGGGGGTCAAACCAGCCGCTGCACTCACAAAAACAGGAACCGTCGGAGTTCTCGCAACCGAAGCATCACTCGCTGGAAAAAAATTCCATCGACTGGTCTCGAACCACGCCGACGGCATCAAAGTCATCACCCGACCATGCCCAAATTTTGTTAATCTCGTGGAAGCGGGAGAGCTTTCCGGTGCTCGCGCACGGGGCATTGTAGAAGAGGAAACCTTACCTCTCATCGAAGATGGCGCTGATGTTCTTGTGTTAGGCTGCACGCACTACCCTTTTCTCCGCCCGCTGATTGAAGATGTCGCTGGAGCCCATATCAGCATCATCGATACAGGAACAGCCGTTGCCAAGCAAGCCGCCAGCATGCTCCCAAGCAACAGCGGTAGTGCGTCACCCCATTTCCAAATCCACACCAGCGGCGACCTCGACCACTTACGAGATGTTCTGCCCAAGCTTTGCCCCGATCTGACCGCCGACCTTTATCACTGTGACCTCACATGAGACATATTTGAGCTCTGAGATCTGGCTCGCACTTGCGGAAAAACATCGCCAGACGGCTCGCCACTGGACGGTTCCGTGCAGGCACCGCAGAGCCTCGCGACAGAAGCACCCGGTATATGATTTCCTTTTCACCTACTACCCGTTTTCGCTTGGCCGGTTAGAACAATGGCATCCGGGACTTGGCATTGCACTGGAGGCAATCGATAACCTTCCTGCCCCACTGCGTGGAAAACACTACTCCTTTTCTGAAAACACCATCAGTCTGGACCCCTCCACGCTCACAGATAAGCAGGTCGATCGTCTCAGATGGATGCACAATCTGTTAGCTCTCACTCAATCCCGCGCCGGTAACTACGGGTGCCACGGCATGCACGAGTGGGCGATGGTATATAGTGGCGCCGATATACGTCACCGCGAATCCGCCCCTCTACGATTTTCTCAGGAAGAGACCGACCGTATAGT
>JARFPV010000552.1 GCA_029288115.1 Akkermansiaceae bacterium
GATCCAGGCATCCACATCGATGGATTGCACGTGCTTCTTCAAGCGCTTGATATCGGAGTTAATGTCCTCCAGAGTTTTGGGGCTGGTGACGATGGTGTAAGGCGCTTGCTCCAGATCATGCGTCAGCCTCCTGTCCAGTGAATGTGCTCCCCAATCGAGCAGTCCCACCCTGAGTGTTGGTTGGATATGGTTCTCAGGAAGAACGATCTTGCGCGGCCGCCCTTGCCCCTGCCCGACAAGCAGCCCTTCCTGCTCCAGATGCTTTAACGCGAGTCCGACAGTTTTTGGGTCAATATCCAACTCCTTCGCCAGCATGGGAGTCCCTGGCATCGTTCCAGACCAGCGCTCCTTGAGAAGCTCACCACGCAGATAATCGGCTACCTGCTCAGAAGGTGTCTGTATGCTGAAATTGGGCATGAGCTAGCGGTGTTTAAACAGGAGGTCGGTTTTTCCGAGATAATCTCTAGCACGAGTCTGAATGGATTTGGGGTGGGATCAATCTATTTCACCTGCCGCAAGTAACGCTATTGCATTTCCAGTAACCCCAGTGCCTATCCCGGGCGTGTGATTTGTGGTAAGGGGATTTTACGGAGTGATCAGTAGTTTAGGCTGAAATACCTGAAACAGATTTGTTTTGTGTACGGTATCGTATGCATCGTTTCCATGATGATACCAACCATGAAATCACGCCGACTCTACCGCACGATTCTATGCACCTTTTGGGTGGGATCAAATCTCCTGCATGGTGAAAAGCTTGCACCTGAAACCGGAAATTCTTCAGCCCCATCGCTCGTCGCCCAATGTGCTGCGCCATTCCGGGATAACGCGGTCCTGCAGCAAAATATCAAGCTGCCTGTGTGTGGGGCATCCTTACCGATGGCGAAAGTTTCCGTCGTTTTTGACACTCAGAAGAAAACAGCCACGGCTGATCATGAAGGAAACTGGCGAGTTGTGTTTGATCCGATGCCCGCTGTGAAATTGAAGTCGGCTAACGACTGTCCTGCAGGCAAAACGATGACGATTACCTGTGAAAAAGACGGGAAGAAGGCGGTGAAAGAGATCAAGAATCTCATCCTCGGCGACGTTTGGCTTTGTGCAGGCCAATCCAACATGGCGGGTATTATGAAACGTGCAGGGCACCCGAAAAACCACCCTCCGAACAGTATCAACAATGCCAAGTATCCCGCGTTACGACTGCTCACTCCTTCCAAAGGTGAATGGTCGGTCTGCAGTCCGGAGACGGCGGTGCGGTTTTCAAGGGTCGCCTTTTTCTTCGCCCGCCGGGTGCAGCGCGATGCACTCGTGCCCATGGGTCTCATGGTGACGGCCGTGGGCGGATCAAATATCGAAAGCTGGCTCAACCAGCCGCCATACCCAACGGGTGGCAACTACACCAAGCTGCTCAGCCCCTGGGTAGGTTACGGATTAAAAGGTGCGATATGGTATCAGGGTGAGAGCAATGAGAAGGATGGCCGGGGATATCAACCCAAACTGGAGTCCCTCATCACCGGCTGGCGAAAAGCCTGGGGGCAGGGTGAATTCCCCGTTCATTTTGTCCAACTTCCGGGAATAAGAAAATCAACGACAGAAAATCCCGCCGGTGGCGATGGTCGGGCTGAGATCCGCCAAGCTTGCGTAGAAACTCTCAAAATCCCTAACACCGGCATGGCTGTGACCCTCGACATCGGCGCAGTCAGCGAACACCCACCTAACAAATACGATACGGGCGTTCGTCTGGCTCGGTCGGTTTTGCAGAAGGTGTATGGATTCAAAGAGCTGTCTTCCTGCCCGCTCTACACCAAGCATGTTATCGATGGGAGTGCTATTCGCATTTCATTCGACAACGCGGAGAGCGGACTGATGATCGCCAAAAAAGAAGGCTTCCTGCCACCCAAACCCACTCCTGCTGCCAAGCTGCAGTGGCTATCGATTCAGTCAAAAGACGGCACCTGGCACTGGGCCGATGGAAAAATCGACGGTTCTGAACTCGTGGTTTCCTGCAAGGGAGTGAGTAAGCCCATCGCTGTCCGCTATGCCTACACTCAGCACCCGGAAGGTCATTTGCTCTACAATCAAGACGGCCAGCCAGTCGGCCCGTTCAGCACGATCGGATACGGACAGAAACCAAAGTAGGATAAGTTTTTAACTTGTCGGCAAGATATGTGGATACGAAACACAAGGATTGATGATTCCATGGATTGCCGAAAGAATAAAACTAGGCTATCCGTAAAAAGTAATCCTCGACCCATTCTGGCAAGCCACGTATTGCTTTTGGGGCAGATAAGTGAGAATCACGCAATCCAACAAACACAGTAAAATCATGAAACAAAACCAAATAACCAAAGCATCCTGTCTCCTGACAGCGATGACCCTCGGAATGGCCGGAATGGCCTCCGCTGACAGCAAGCCCGCCGACATGTCCAAGCCTGTTCAGGTTTTCCTGATCATGGGACAGTCCAACACCCTGGAATTCGGTAAGGTTAGTGACGAGCTTAAAACGGCATACCCCTTCCTCGCTGCGGATGGGGGCTGGACTACCCGTAAGGACGTGCGCAACGTTTCCGTGATGGTAGGCCGAAAAGGAATCTATCGTAACGAGTGGCTGACCGTCGAAGGTAAAGGTAAAATCGGTATCGAAGTCGGTATTGGCCACCAGCTTGGCAATGCCATCGACGCTCCCGTCATGGTGCTCAAGAGCTCCATCGGTAACCGCAGCCTCGGCTGGGACCTTCTGCCTCCTGGTACTCCTCGTTATTCACACGGTGGAAAAGAGCAGCCCGCTTATGGTGAGACATACCCAAGCAAGAAGGACCAGAGCAAGATTGTAGCATACGAAGAAGGCAAGACACTGGGGTGGTACTGTCTCTTATACACATCTCCGAGCCCACGAGACTAGAATCCAAATCTCGTATAGC
>JARFPV010000656.1 GCA_029288115.1 Akkermansiaceae bacterium
TATACGCCCGCTGTGAGCCGGGGTTTTTCAATTCTAGTATTGGTGCCCATCTAAGGCATTGTCTTGAGCATTACGAGGCATTCGCTGATGGCCTTAGAGAGGCAAGGATAGACTATGATGCTCGCAAGCGTGATCAGGCGGTGGAAACCGAAACCCGGGCCGCGCAATCGAGAATCGACCAGTTACGTGAATTTTTTATCTCCTTGAAGCAGCAACAAGGCGATCTTGCTTATAATGGGGAGTTAAAAATTAAAATGGACTGTGGTGAGGACCGAGGGCACGATACGGAAACGTTGTGGCAGAAGTCCACAGTGGGGCGGGAACTTCAATTTTTAGTCAGTCACACCGTACACCACTTCGCCATGATCCGCAGTCTTTGTGTGGGTAACGATACTGAAATATGTCAGACATTCGGTGTTGCCCCATCCACACTCAAGCACCGTGACTTGTGTAAGCAAAGCTATGCCTGACGAGTTGTCTGGTCTGAATATTGACTGGATCAATAGTGTCACAAAGATAATCTATTTCGAGAATACCACAGTGCGCGATAATGTATCGGCATGAAAACCACAGACCCGCGCGCCGCCATTTCCTCTACAGACAAGGATACCCCCTATCCCCCCAAGCCCATGGATCAATGGAAACCAATTGCCAAGCCAGCTAAAATCGAGCTGGTCCGTGCTGAAGTTGAACGTTTGGCGAGCCAAAAAGGAGGTGCTTTAGCTACTCAGGGAGGCCTTGAGGTCTATCTTTCAGGACCGGAATCTATTCCATCAGTGATGCACGAGATCGGTAGACTGCGGGAAATTTGCTTCCGTGAGGTTGGCGAGGGCACAGGTAAACCATTGGATCTTGATGAGTATGATCAGCATTACCTGCATCTGTTTCTCTGGGATCCGAAGAAAGGTCAGATAGCCGGTGCTTACCGGATGGGCCGGACAGATACGATTCTTGCCGAATTTGGGCCGAAGGGTCTTGTGACTGCATCATACTTTGATTGCGAGCAACCGTTTCTTGATTTCCTGAACCCTGGGCTGGAGCTTGGTCGTGCGTTTGTGACACCCGACTACCAGAAATCGATTTTTCCTCTCGCCTTGCTGTGGCGGGGGGTTGGTGCTTTTATTGCGCGTTACCCGCGCTACCACCGATTGTTTGGCTGTGTAAGCATCAGCGATGATTACACACACATTTCCAAGGATCTTATTGTGCGCTACATGCGTGGTAGCCACACACATAGTGAACTTGCCCGCTGGGTGCATCCTCATAACGCCTATGTTGATGTGCCTGAAGAGAGTATTAGCAGGAAATTGGATAGTATCGCCCAGGTCTCAGCAGCTGTCGCTGACTGTGAGCCCGATGGAAAAGGTGTGCCGGTTTTACTCAGGCAGTACCTTAAGCTGAATGCTACATTGCTGGAGTTTAACGTTGATCCCGCATTCAACAACGCTTTAGACGCGCTTGTCCTTGTTGATATACTGGATGCACCAATCAACGTGCTCCAGCGATATTTTGGCAAGGAGACATGTCAGGTTTTGATGGGCTGACTCAAGGAGCTGATACCAGAATCCAGATACCACTGCGATTACGCAGTGGAGCGGCCATGGCGGGATTATCCCATGCATGGTATGATGGGTTTTCCAAAAAATCCGGCAATATGTTCTAGAACTCCGGCTGAGCAGTACCTAGTGTCTCTTCCCAGATATGGCTTGGAAATTACATAACGCAATGTGGCCGGGACTCGTCGGCAAGGAAGAAGGCAGTGATCAACCACCGATTTCGCTAGAGAAAATGATCGGTATGACATCCGCTAGTGATGTCGACGGCAGAGGATACGATGGGATCGATTTGTTCCTCTTTTTTCCACACCTCGATATTGATGCAAGTGAGGAGGATATTCGGAAATTTGCCGATGATGTTGCTTCTCGGGGCCTGAGCATAGGTTCCGTGGTTGCGCCGATCTGGCAGGAAACCGGTGGTGGAAGTGCGATGGGTGACCAAGCAGCCCGCACACGCTTTGTAGAATCGGTTAAAAAAGCATGTCGATATGCGGGAATCTTGCGTGAGCATGGTGTGCGGACTTACGGATCGATCCGAATTGACTCTGCTACAGGGGTTGAGGACTGGTCTGACAACCCTGCAGCCAACACGAAGTTAATTGCGCAAACCTTCCAGGAATGTGGCCGTGTCGCTGCGGACCACAATGAGGTGTTGGTTGCCGAGGGTGAGATCTGCTGGGGTGGCATGCATTCGTGGAAGGATATGCTCGATTTGCTCGAAGAGACAGGGATGCCCGGGCAGGTTGGGTTCCAGGCGGATCTTGCGCACACATACCTTTATCAC
>JARFPV010000697.1 GCA_029288115.1 Akkermansiaceae bacterium
GTTCCGTAGTTGCCGTGATGACCTCGTCATCACCACAGTTGCCCCTCAAAAAATCAAGGGAGCTGATCGCTGCATCATCTACCAAGCCGATGACCCGCCCCATCTCGTTGCAAACCAAATCACCTCACTCGACGCTTCAGAAACAGCCCCTTTCGATACCTACATCGACCTATCCGACGACCTCTCAGGCAACACAGTCTTCAAACACATGAGGGCCACTCCTATCTTCGCCCTCGGCAATCCGAGGAAACAGGTTTACGGCAGCTACGAAGAACGAGTCACCACCTACGTGCAAACCATAAGCCCTTCACAATAAAACCTCGTCGAATAATCCACACAAAACAAACACGGATCACTGATCATACCCACGGATCACTCCTATCGATGCAAACCATCACCCAACAACAACTTAACGCCATCTGCAAAAACGGCAAAGCCATCGACTCCAAAGGCGGCTACCCCGCCGTCGTTCTCCATCCCGACGGCTCAGTCACCAAAATCTGGGCTCGTAAAAAAAAGTTGTTTTCCACCTCCAGAATCTTCCCCTACTCCAGTCGGTTCATCAGAAACGCCCACACCCTTGCCGCACGCGGCATCACCGTGCCCACTATCCTCAACCACGCCAAACTCAAAAACAGCCATATCCGCATCGTCACCTACCAAAGCATCCAAGGCAAAAGCATCCGTGAATTACTCGAAAAGAACCCACAACAGGTCAACATGGAATCCCTCTGCCGATTTATCCTTAAACTCCACGACAAAGGCATTCTATTCCGCGGCATGCATTTCGGCAACATCATCCAGTTAGATTCCGGTGACTACGGACTCATAGACTTCACTGATGTAACCTTCTTCCGCAAATCCGTCCCCATCCTTCGCCGCGCTGCTAACATTGCCTTCCCCATTCGATACCGCAAAGACGTCAAGCGCATTAAAAAAGCCAAACTCCCTGGGTTGAGAAAAACCTACACCAAATTGCTTAACCTTAAAAAGCCTGCCAAAAAAGAATTCAGACAAACCTTCCGATCCTACAAAAAACGCCGAAAAACCCCTGGCATCTTCATCAGCTCTCCACGATGCCGTTGGTAAAATTTCGCCGCTCGCGATACTACATCACGCCAAAACCCAACATCATCCTGCAAGCGCTTCTTCCAATCCTCACCTTGATAAACTCTCAAAAACGCCACTAAATCACGATCCGTAATACCACAATCGATTGCCGAAAACAGCAAGGCCCCCAAATCCTTTACCAACCACCTCCAAGGCACGTGATCACGGATCTGGGCACGATGCAAATCAATCAATGGCAAGCAGAAATCCTCCCCCGGTTCCCATGCTGACCAATCACGCTCCATGATGTGAAAATGGCACAGGTAAAAGTCACGGTGATTGACACCCGCCTGGTGCATTTTGCGCGCCGCATCAGCCACTTTCCTAATAATAATTCGCTTCAGCAGCAATCGCTTCCGCCCCTTAAGCCCACCCATGGTCTTAAGGAAATCCTCCAGCTCGATTCGCTCCTCAAGAGCCTTCATAATTACAAATGATTGACGTCTGGCCGGGTTCAGCACACG
>JARFPV010000052.1 GCA_029288115.1 Akkermansiaceae bacterium
ACCATGCAGAGTTAGAGTTGGTGAAACAACGTAATCAGCGGAGATACCTACACGGAGTGTGTTGTTGGTATCATAGGTGTGCGCGGCAGAAGCGGGAGGTCCAGCAGAAGCGCTAAAGCTTGTCGCGTAGTCCTCAACGCTGTAGCGGGCAAAGGTACGAACGCTGAACTGATCGTTGACGCGTGTGCGGAGGGCAATTTCCGCGAACGGGCTATCGCCGTCTTGACCAACGCCATCCACGTTACGCATCTGCACACCTGCTTTAGCCGCAAGAACAGAGTTCGGGCTGAAGCGGTGCTCGATACCGAGCAAGATGTAGTGATTTGTTGAATCAGCTGCTGACCCGCTAGCATCGGTCCAGCTGTAACGATAATCGAGCGTATAATTTGTCTGCTCAGTGGCACGATAACGGAACTGATTGTAAATGCTATAGATCATGCGATCGTTATTGCTGGCAGTGCTTCCATAATCTACACCACGGATTTTGAACCCGGTGTAGGTACCAAAGCGCTCAGACCAGCGGTACCCGACGGCATTGTCGGTTTGGTAATGGAGATACTCGTCAATTTGGCGATCAGTTGTCAGACCATAGCTGTAGTCAGGCTCAAGCTCATAAGCAATGTAGTTGCGGCTGGAGAAACGGAGACGCTCACTGACGCGGTGCGCCCAGTTAACTGAGAGGCGGGCCTGACCAAAAGCATCTTCAGAACCGCTAGCTGACGGTGAATCCAAGTAATAGATACCTCCAATTCGAGCAAATACATCCCATGTAGTTTGCGGTGTAATGCTTACAAACGTGGTACCCACATAGGCGCGCACAGAAGTGACATCATCCTCGTAACCAGGGGTTCCTTTAAGAGCTGTCGGAGTGACGTTGTCGTCGATGCCAAATTCGACACCTGCGTTCCACTTCAGTGGTGAACTTTCCTGAGCTTCGATGTTGGGTGCGAGATCGTATAGACCCTGTGCAGATACAACACCAAGAGAGGCGAGCATGATTGAGCCAGTAATTATTTGTTTTTTCATAATTTGTTTTATAAAATGTTAGGGTGGTTTGGATAGAAAACTGTCTATTTCAAGATAGAAGCTTCAAGATTAGTCTGTTGCCGATGGAGGTGTTACAGACGGGGGCTGAAGACCTGGAGGGAAAAGCGGGAATCCACCAGGACCACCAGGGGTAGGACCGACTGGGTTATCATGATTGTGATGCTTGTTCCATGGGCGGTTACAAGTGCCACAGATGCCGTTTCCACCGAGGGGGAAATCCAGAACATTCGTAGGTCCGGCATGCTGATAGTCGTATGGGCGCTTGCACTCAGGGCAGACCTTAGCATCTTTCTCACTGCCTTTGGCGCTATATCCGGAGTCTCCGCTACCTGCACCATATTTGGTGACTACAGCCTGGACTTCAGCAAGAGCGTCAGGAGCGACAGCAACAGCACACTGGCCGATGATGCGCACTTTTTTAGGAGCAGACGCAATTGCCGCTTCCACGATACCGGCTACCAGCTTCTTATCGGCGTCTGATGCCACAATGGCGGCCTTGACGACTTCGCAGGCACAGGATTCGTTCTGGGCGACGTTAGTCTTTACCAGTTCAAGGACCTTTCCCGGTTGAGCGGCCACAGCTTTTTTAACAGCGGTGTACACTTGATAACAATCGGTCTTTTCAGCTTGGGCAGGTGTGACCAAGGCTATAGCTGCACCGAACAGCGCGTATTTAATAATGTGTTTCATAGTTTTTTGATCCTTTCGATTTAGGGTGAATGGATAATCCTGTCTTTTTCTTTCAATAAGCGGGTAGCGGGAATCGAACCCGCATAATCAGCTTGGAAGGCTGGAGCTTTACCATTAAGCTATACCCGCAAGGGTGAGAGCATTAAAACGCCCTAAACATCGTCTAGCAAGAACAAATTTGAGGATTTCCTATGTTTTTTAAAACTTATTCAAACGATGTTTGAAACTGTTTTTCATGTAGTTCGTCTATTATCGGTAATCCCAGACAGTTATTTGTTACAGGCCAGTAGGGTGATCGATCAATGTGTGTTGCAGTTTAAAACGCTCAGCCAGCTGCTCTGTGAGAGCCTTAACTCCGAAAGTTTCAGTAGCGTAGTGGCCTCCATAGAGAACATTGATGTTGAGCTCTTCGGCGAGGGTGTAACTCCAGTGTGGCCCTTCACCTGTAATGAAGGTATCAATCCCTGATGCATGGACTGCAGCGACTTCTGAGCCTGCCCCACCGGTGATTATACCGACTCTGCCGACATATTCGTCCCCACCAGGGCATGTGTGCACCGGACTTCCGAGCACTGCCTCTAGTTTTTTTGTTAACTCTGGTAAGGTGCCGCCTCTAGTTCCTTGCAAACCGAGTTCGATTCCCTTCCACGGAAAAAAGGGCTGTGGGTCTTGCAGTTCAACAGCTTTGGCAAGCAGAGCATTGTTTCCCCATTGTGGATGCACATCGAGTGGGATATGAGCGCTGTAAATTGCCATCCCCGCGTCGATAGCCAGCTTGAGTTTACGATAATGTGCCCGAGTTACTGGCTGTGCGCCCTGCCAAAACATACCGTGGTGGACGAGCAGCAGATCAACTCCCTCCCTAACGGCTTTTTCGATCACGGGTAACGAGGCATCCACAGCGGCTCCGACCTTGGTCACTTTTCCAGAATTTTCCAATTGGAGACCGTTGAGGGCCCCCGGATAATCCGGGATTTCGGAGATGTTGAGCTCCGTATCGAGAAAATCAACAAGGTCATTCAGTCCTGCCATGCTTGGAAAGGTAAAAGGATACCTTCAATATTCCCATCAAAAAACAACATCCCGGAAGTCGGTGTTATTTTTTCTCTAGTCCAAGATGCTGCTGGAGCAGTGCTTTTAGGGAGGCTTCATCACGAGTCACACCCTGCAAAATCATCTCATCCTTCAGCAAAAGCTTTGGCATGACGGGTGTTTTCTTAACAAGATCCTGGTAGTCGCTTACATTCTGCCTGAGCAGTGCCTCAACATCCTCATCCCGTATGGCATCCATTTTCGCTTCACCTACCAGGCTGTATGCCTTCGCCTCGGCAATCTCAACAGGCTGTTGGTGATACTGAAACAACCAGTCATGGAAGCTGGCGAAATTCTCGGGATCGGCAAACCAGACGCGTAGGGCGATCCTTGCGAGATCACATGCGTTGGCGTGATTTTTCACACCTCTCGGCAAATGTGGATTACAGCTACGGTTTAGAGGAACGGGCAGTATGATTACCGTCAGTTCACCCGGAGACTCGGCTTGAAGTTTATCTAACTGCCCATGGAGTTTCTTGCACGAGTCACAGGTATAGTCGAAATATTTAACAATAACATGTTCTGCATCTGCAGACCCCAAATGCGGTAGGGCGTCGATACGGAAGAACTTCCTCCCATCAAAAAAAGAAACCATTCGACCCTCGCCTCGGGTGTGCGGGTTGTTGGGTATATCAGTATCGGCTCCCGTGAAGCCACCCCCTGTATCCACACGATGTGTGTCTGGCTGCGGGCCATAACACTGGATGGCTGCCAGCCCCAGCACAGACACGACAGAGGCTACCAAGCACTGACAGTAAAGGGTTCGCCATTTTCTTTTTCCATGCTCGGTATACAGAATGACAAGCGCGACCACCAAACCCAGCGAGTGCATCGTCATGCAGTATGGGCAAATGGTTTTCATCACCACGAGCTGTAATGCAGTGAACCACACGGCAGCTGTCAGCATGAGGAAAGCGGCAAAAACTCTGAACCATCGCGCGGATTCCGATCTCAGGAAAGAGCTACCCATCACTCCAAGGTAGAGTAAAAAAGAGAATGCACTCACTGGGATAACTTCAAAAACAACCGACCACTTGCTACCTAACACATTTTCGCACCCACTCCCTTTGCCGCATCCTATCAGGGAATCAATCCGACCCGTTAGTTTCTGCACAGTCAGCCACAGGC
>JARFPV010000077.1 GCA_029288115.1 Akkermansiaceae bacterium
GTCATGGAATGTTGCCGTATCATTACCTTCGGAAAATACCAGCCACGCACCACATTGGCACTTTCATTCGCTGCCGGAACGGCGGTGCTCGCGGTCGTTTTCGGATATTTCCTTTACCTAACGGGAGATTACACCAACAAACTCGCTGAAGAGCATAAGGACGAAGGGATTATCTTCAGCCTCCTCATAATTGCCACTTTCCTCGTTAAGTATTTTGCCGATGCCTATCCACTGAAAAAGGCGGCCAAGTCATTTTATGCAGTCTGTCTCCTTGCCACCACATGGATGCTCATAAGCGCGGCCCACAAGGGTGGTGAAATCAGCCACGGTGACCTGTTTGCGAATTATCCGGGCAACACAGAGGATAATGACGTGGTGGAAGAGCCTGTCACTGACCCCGTTGTCTACACACACATTATCCACCCCATCCTCGAGGAAAAGTGCATCAGCTGCCACGGTGAGAAAAAACAAAAGAGTGGACTGCGCATGGACTCTTACGCTGCGCTGATCGAAGGCGGTGACGAGGAAGAGTGCCTCGTACCCGGCGACACCAAGAAAAGCCACATGATCGTCTACCTCCACCTTCCACTGGACGACGACTTGCGCATGCCACCCGAGGGCAAAACCCAACTCACTCCCGAGGAAATCCAAATCCTTGAATGGTGGGTAGCGTCCGGCGCCTCGGAAACCGCCAAGAAAAGCGAAATGGAGATCACACCCGTGATCGCCAAGGCACTTGATTCACTGATTACCCCTGAAGAAAAAGCCCGCATTGCGGAACTCAAGAAGAAGCAAGAAGAGGAGCGGCTTGCAGCCATGAAAAAACTCCGTGCAGAACTCAAAGAAGCACTCACCAAGGTGAACGAGAAGTTCCCCGGCTCAATGAAGTATGTCTCCCAGGCGGACACTGATCTGGTGTTCTCTGCTGTCAGCTACCGAAGCCAGTTCCAGGACTCAGACCTCGATGTCCTCACCAGCGGTGCTAGCTCTCTGACCGAACTCAACCTCGGCGCCACCAAGATCACTGATGCCGGAGTGAAAAAACTCAGCACGTTTTCAGAAATCGAGGTGCTCAAGCTGAGCGAAACAGCTATTACCGATGCAGGTCTGGCCGAGCTGGCCAAGCTCAAGAAACTTCGTGTGCTCAATCTCTACGGCACCCAGGTGACGGACGCAGGGATCAAAGCACTGCACGGCCACCCATCACTTAAAAAGGTATTTCTCTGGCAGACAAAAACCACTCCAGAAGGTGCCCAGGCACTGGAGAAATCCCTGCACGAGAAACAAAAATCCGATGATAACGAGGATGGAGAAAATGACAAACCCGCTCCGAAAGCGCAGGTTATACTAGGCACCTAACCTGACCATCCATACTTTTGCACAGTGAGTGGAGCTTCCTACGAGGCTCCACTCTCTTTTTTGGTCTGGCACTCGATACAGAGCGAAACAGACGGCTTGGCTTTCAAGCGCTCGATATTGATCTCTTTCTTGCAGTTCTCACAGATACCGTAAGTCCCCTGGTCGATCCTCTCCAAAGCATAGTCGATTTTTTCTAACAGCTTACTCTCAGAATATCCCAAAGCATGCTCCACCATGTTCTCGGCAATCTTGTCTGCCCGCTCTGTCTCATCCGCAATGACGCCCACTCCCCTGCCCTTGGCAGCGTGACGGCTTACATCATCGAGGACTTCCTTGCGCTGGGCTTTGAGTGATTCACGTAGTTCGTTTTTTTCTTCTTCGTTCATGGCTAGTTAGAGTTCCTTAACATCTAGATAATAACATCAAAACTCCCACTGACTATGCAATAATAATCCGTCACTATGCTTATTTTACTATTCAGATTGCCTAATTCGCCGAAAAGGACTACCAAACTCGTGCCGCACACCGCAACAGCGTGCGGCACCTCTCGGGAGGCCCGTAGCACGGGCAGGAAATCGATGGGGAATCCGGTGAAAGCATCTAACATGGTGACCATTCCGGAGCGGTACCGCCACTGTGAAGCTGGGAAACTTTTCCAGTCAGCCAGAATACCAGCCTAAGAGGTCGGATGCATTAGCCTGCGGAAAACAGGCGAAACACCACCTGAATAATGAAAAAAAACATCGCAGCCACAGCGCTGCTTACCACCATTGGGGGGTTGGCCACTAGTATTAGTGATGCCGCCCCAGAGTCCGGGTCACCACTCGATCCACAACTGGATAATACCACCATCCTTGCCAACCGCAGCCTGACCGATCTCAGAAAAGTCGGCAGCTCGGTCACCGTGCTTGATGTAGGGTTACTCGAACGCGATGGAATCCTGTCCGTCGACCAAGCGCTCAAATTTGTCCCGGGCGTGACTTCTGATTCCGTAGGCGGACAAAGAGGGTCCACTTCGGATCTATACATGCGGGGCCTACGCACAGCCCACACGCATATCGTCGTGGACGGCATGCGCATCAGCGACACGAACAGCGGTCTCATTCTCAGCAAGCAATTTCTTGGGAGCAACAATCTCAGCGGACTATCGCGGCTGGAAATTCTACGAGGTCCTCAAGGTGCTCTCTATGGCGCTGATTCCATCGGTGGCGTTCTCGGCCTTTATTCAAAAAAAGGAGTGGGTGGCCACAGCGGCAGCCTTCGGATGGAAGGAGGCTCTTTCAATTCATGGGACAGCACACTTCTTTTACAAGGATCGGATAACAAATTCTCATATGCGCTCTCACTCGGCCATGAACGAACCGATAACGACCTGCCCCATAACGCGTTCGAGATGGATTCCTACGCACTCCGTCTTGATTATGAAATCAACGATCAACTTACGATCGGCATGACTCTAAGAGGTGCCGACTCCACCTACGAAGGCCCCCAAACAGGCACCTTCTTCTCGGGTCCGGATGATTCTGACTTCAGTTACACCCTCGGCACTTTCTTTGTGAACTACGAAGCCAACGACATCTGGAGCAGCAAACTGACACTTGGAATCTACGACCAGAAATCCAAGTTTGTCAGCCGGGCACCCACCCCTGGGTTTCCACCATTTGTACCACCAACTGCCCCACCCACCATATCGTTTGCCAACGACGAGACTCTCACCAAATACGGGATTTACTGGGACAACACGGTCAAATGGAATGATCGGCACACCACGGTAACCGGGCTTGTTTATGAAAAATCCGATTACTTGTACACGGACAGCTTTGCCAGCTTTGACAGCCGCAGCCGTGAACAACATGGCATTTATGTAAACCATACATGGGATGTCTCAGAGCAATTCAGCATTTCCGGAGGCCTTCGTTGGGAAGATTACAGCGATAATGGTGCCAATGGTTTCAATGATGACGTGGTCACATGGCGAGTAGCCAGCTCATCCACCTGCAAACATACCGGCACGGTGTTCAGAGGTAGTATTGGACATGGATTCCGTGTTCCCAGCTACAGTGAACTCAATGGAAACCTTGCTTTCGGAGTGGCCCCCAACCCTAACCTCGACCCCGTGGAGTCATTAGGATGGGACTTTGGAATCGAGCAGTCATTTCA
>JARFPV010000080.1 GCA_029288115.1 Akkermansiaceae bacterium
GCCCTCGGTGATATAGAGCGCACGCTCCTTCTCTCCAGGGTAGTCACCATCGTTATCCATGCTAAACAGGTTTCCATAGGCATCGAAGGCGAGTTCCTGCGCATTGCGCTGACCGATCGAATACCTCTCAAAATTAGAGCCGTCTAATTCACAACGGAAAATGGCTCCACTATTGGGAGCGTGATACCTTTTCCCCTCCTTAGTCGTTAACGAGTGTCCCTTATCCGCGAGCGCAATATACACACGTCCATCAGGCCCCAAGGTCAGGCCACTTAGATTATGACCCCCCTGACCAATATGCACCTGCAGGCCTGAGGCAATGGTTTGGCGTGTCTCTGGTATGCCATCCCCATCCTCATCAGTATATCGGTAAAAATCTGGCTCTGCTGCGACAAAAAGATCATCTCCAACCGCGAGCACACCGGCTGGGATACCAGTGACCTCCGAGCTATATTGATCTACTATCTTGAACTGGTCAGCCGTCCCATTACGATTCGAATCCACAGCTTGCACGACCGCATCTTTCTGCATTGTTAGATCCCTCCAGTCCAGAACACCATTTTTGTCTCGATCTTGAATCCCCTTCAACTTGCCCAGATTCTCGCGATAGAAAGCGCGCCTATCCTCGACCGAGGAAAATGAGAGGTCCGTCTTCACCCATGGCTGAAGCCTGCGGATATCAAGACTGGATTGCTTGCGACGAAAGGCGGTCGTCACATAAGCGGCACCTTGATCACTGACTGAGATGGCAACCCCTTTTGCAATCGCTGGGTCACTCGCCCACTTGGTCACAATATAACCCGGGGTTTCTTTGGGCTTAACTTTTTGACCATCACTATCCCCCATCAGACAAAGCAAAGTGACAGGCACCAAGTAAGCTCCACAAACTCTATTCTTCAGACCAATCAATGACATGCGCAGATATGTAAGACGTGATTTAGATGACTACTTTTTCTGACCCTTCTTCTTTTTAGAAGCCGTATTGGGAATTCCTGACTTCTTTAACAGAGGAGGCGTTTTTCCAGAAACCGGTCCGACCGCCTTCCCCTTGAGCCTATTCAGAGTCGTCGCCTGCTTGTGCCACAACCCTGAAAGCTCCCTAACCTTCTCAGGATGCTTTGCAGCGAGGTTGTTCATTTCCGTGCCATCCTGAACGATGTTGTAGAGCTCCCACTGCGACGCACGGTGGGTCACAATTTTCCAGTCACCCTGGATGATGGCCCTGTTGGTATTGAATCGGAAAAAGAGACTCTTGTGGGGCGTGCGGGTTTTGCCTTCGAAAACCGGTTTCATCGACAAGCCCTGCAAAGGTTGCAACTCAATACCCGGCCATGATTTGGGGTATTCCGTCCCTGCGAGGTCGATACATGTCGCCATAAAGTCGATCAGATGTGCACGTTGCGCGGTGATACTGCCGGGTTTCCCGGTGATCCCTTTCGGCCAGTGTGCGATCATCGGGGAGTTGATGCCCCCGCCATGCTGGTTCTGTTTGTACAGACGAAATGGCACATTACCGACGTGTGACCAGCCCGTGTCATAACACCAGTAGGACGCTGGATCCCAAGGTTCCTTGTCGGCTCCTCGCGTACGATCAAACGGACAAGCCCCATTGTCAGAGCAAATCATTATCAGGGTATTTTCCAAAACCCCCTTCTCCTTGAGAAATTGAACCAACTTGCCGGTTGTCTGGTCAATCCGATCAACCATTCCCGCAAATGCCATCATCCTGCGGACATCCCACGCCTTGTCTTTCTCAGACAGTTTATCCCATGCCGGCACAAGCTCAGGGCGAGGTGCTTGCTTCCAATCTTTGGGGATCAAACCCATTTCAAGCTGTTTTTGATATCGTGCCACTCTCAACTTGTCCCACCCAGATTCATAAACACCCTCATACTTGTCGTAATCCTCTTTCCTGACATGAAGCGGGTAGTGTGGGGAGTTATGCGCGATGTAGAGGAAAAATGGCTTGTCCGGGGATTCCTTGAGCGACTCACCCACGAACCTCTTGGCAAAGTCAATATTGGCGTCAGTGGTGTAAAAGTCCTCCCCAAATTCGGACCACTCTTCACCGTTCAAGCGGAATGTCTTGTCACCTTTAAAAAAATTTGTCGCACCGGAAAGATGACCAAAGTACTTCTCAAAACCACGATCGGTTGGCTCTTTGGTGAGGTGCCATTTACCCACCATCATCGTGGCATATCCCGCCTTCTTAAGCACCTCGGCAATAGTGACACCTCGATTCATTTTCGCATCACCCGCCTGGTCACTGTACAAACCTGTGAGCAGAGAAATACGCGATGAGTGACACTTTGCCGTGTTGTGGAATTGGCTGAAACGCATGCCATTTTCCGCCAGCTTATCAATATGTGGCGTCTTGATCTCACTCCCATAACAACCGAAATCAGAGTAACCCAAGTCATCAACCATCATGATGATGATGTTAGGCCTTTCATCAGCGAAGGTGGCGGTAACCAAGCCGATGAAAAATATGCAAAACAAATGGAACTTCATGGTTTTTGATTTATTTTGTTAGACGTGGCGCCGAATAACCTTGTTCGCGTATCTTCTGTAATAATGCAGCCAACTCCTTGACCTTCTCTGGATTCTTCTCAGCCAGATTGTTTCTCTGACCTATATCCTCAGCCAAATTATAGAGCTCCACAGGCTTACCGTCTTCCTCCGGATATTGGTGCCTCTTCTCCCAATCTTTACTCACCCGCGAGTGGTAGCCACTTTTGGCATTGATAAGAAGCCAGTCACCATGACGAATCGCCCAGGCCTTCGCAAAGGTATTGTGAACATGGGTGCTACGGACAGACTTTTTATCCCCCTTGAGTATTGGCAACAGGTCATGTGAATCCTCCGCCATTCCCTGATCCGAAAGCTTGAAACCAGTCACTGCCGCCAAGGTCGC
>JARFPV010000103.1 GCA_029288115.1 Akkermansiaceae bacterium
ACCTGCATCCAGCTGGCTGGCGATTTGAGAGCTTTCAGCACACCTACCGGCGACCAGCTAAATTTGTATTTAAAGTCATTGGGGATACTGGGAAAACCGCCGCAGTATGACCTGAACGAGTGCTGATAATCACCGGACGCGTATTCGCTTTCCTTAAACGAGTCGATGAGGTCGTGAGCAAGAAGGTGGTCCAGCCCGGGGTCGAGACCTACCTCATTGATCAATGTCAGGCCCTTGGCCTTGGCAGCCTCGTGGAGTGCCTGCATCTCACCGGAGACGTAGCTGCTGGAAACGAAGTGGGCGTCGTTCTCCAGGCAAATGTTCGCCACCGTGACATGCTCGGACGCGGGCAGCATTGAAACCACCACGTCACCGGGTGATACCGCTTCTTTCAGCGCATCCCATGACAAGTGCCTGACATCCTGGGACTGGCAGTCGGCCAACATTTTTTTGCCATCATCTGTGCGGCGGCACCAGAGCACGAAGTTATCATCGAGATTTGCCAGGCGTTTGATGCCTGGCACAGACGAGAGGCCGATTCCAAGCCAGTGGATTTTGGTCATTTGATAGAGTTTGATTTTTGAGTAAATAAGTCGTGTGCCCTACGCCACACCCCCTCGGTATCATTTTCGATATCAAGTAGAGACGGCAGCAACTGAGAGGAAAAGTCGTCACTGCTTTCGGCAGGCAAAAGTGATGGCAGGTGATCGATGGCAATGAGGTCGAGAGGTTTGTCTCCATCGATGATCCGCATGCATGGTTGCGTGAAATCAGAGCAGTCTGTGTAAAAGGGAAGCGGGTTGAGGTCACTGGTCGGATCGCAGCTAACATCGCAGATAACGGAAAGTTTTCTTTGGTCTGCCGCCAACTCTTCGTGGGTTAAGAACGGCGGAATCTTGCTGTTAACGAAGACGCAGTTCACGAAAATATCGTGCTCGGCAATTTCGGGAAACGGGCCGCCGGCTTTGGTTTCCTCCATATCCCAGCAGGTTATCTCAAGCCCCAACTGATCCGCGACGGATCGTGCTCCCTGGCCGCAGCGACCGTGAGCGCCGATGACAATCATCCGTGGCTTCCTGCCTGCCAGAATGTTCTGCAAGTCACCAATCATTGCCTCTTGGTTTTTGTATGAGCTCAGGTTCTGGAGGACTTGATGATCGCGCTGGGCGCACCATGCCTGGACGGCAACAGCTGCACCTGCGAATCCGGCCCAAAATCCGAATGCAGCCACACGCCGGCCGCTCTCGTCGGTCAGATACTCAAGATCATAAAGCGCCCCTCCCCCGGCATTGTATCGTCCAAGCACATCCTTCCACCCCTCCTGTTCCTTATAGGCATGGGCGAAGTAGATATGGCGGTGTTTGAGAGGGGTCGTTGCTTCGGGTAATTCTTTCAGGCCAAGAATGTATGCATCGTCAGGTGCCTGATCCTGCCAGCTGTTTTCTGCCACACATTCACAATCCAGGGCCTCGTATTCCTCATCGTCAAAGATTGATTGCGTCGAACGCTCCACAGTCAGTTTAAACCCGTGATCAATGAGTTTTTTGGCATTTCCGGGGGACAATGCGCTGCGCTCCTCAAGCGGTTTGGTTTCGGCACGTAGCCAAAGATGTGGTTTGCTCATGACTGAACTTTTTCTAGGCACTGGGCAAGTGAAGTCAATAGCTCATCGGCATCATCGTTGCTGAATGGCATGGGAGGTCGGATTTTCAGGACATTGTGAAACGGACCGTCAGTTCCGATAAGTATACCTGCATCCTTGAGGGCATTGGAGATTTGGGTGGCCTCGCTGGCCGCTGGCTCGAGAGACTCGTGGTCTTTGACCAATTCAATACCAATAAACAAGCCTGCGCCCCTGACATCCCCAATGAGTGGATACTTATCTTTAAGTTGATCAAATCCCGATAACAGTTTTCTCCCGACTTCCAGGGCGTGTTGCTGAAGCCCGTCGCGATGGGTAATCTCAAGAACTTTCTTACCAACCACACAGGAAAGCGTGCTGCCGCCAAATGTGCTAAAAAACTCCATCCCATTATCGAATGCGTCTGCGATCTCGCGCCGGGTGACAACGGCAGCCAACGGGTGACCATTCCCGATGGGTTTTCCGAGAACAACAACATCCGGCACCACGCCCTGTTGATCAAAGGCATAAAATGCATTACCAATTCTCCCGTAACAGGTTTGCACTTCGTCCGCGATACACACACCGCCTGCTTTTCTAACATGCTGATAGACTGTTGAAAGATATCCATCCGGGGTGATGATTTGTCCGCCGACGCTAGGGTAAGTTTCGGCAATAAAGGCAGCCAGACCACGGTCAGATTGCTCGATTTGAGCGATTGCGTCACGGACCGTCTGCGCATAGCTGCTAGCCGCATCGTCACCTCGATATTTGCCACGATACGTATCAGGATTGGGGACCGTGTGCACCCAGTCCGGAGCACCTGTTCCGCCCGGACCATTGTGCTTGTATGGGCTGATATCGATCAATGTAGTGGTGTGCCCGTGATAGGCGGATTCCGCGACGATGGTATCCTTATGTCCAGTCACAGCGCGAGACAGCCTGAGAGCCAGCTCGTTCGCTTCGCTCGCCGAATTCAGGAAAAAACAGGTATCCAACGCAGCGGGCATGGTCGCGAGAAGGTCTTCGGCATACGCGTTGAAATGATCACTGAGATAGCGCGTGTTTGTGTTGAGGGTCTGCATTTGCTTGCACGCCGCTTCAACGACCTCCGGATGGCAGTGACCGACGTGCGGCACATTGTTGTAGGCATCAAGATAACGTTTCCCGGATTCATCGAAAAGGTACTGCATCTCACCTCGAACGATTTTGAGTGGATCGGAGTAACCCAATGACAGATTACCACCGGTCACCTTTAATCGTTTTTTGAGGCATTCGTCTTTGTTCATGCGAGTGAGTTTTTAAGCAACTGGAGCACTTCATCAGCATCGAGCGCGAGCAGTTTTGGCAGCGTTTTCCGTATCGGTTCCTGACTGATCGCAAGGTAGGGGTCATCTGGGCGCTGCCTTATTTGGTGTACCCCCATGCAGGCACTGACGGCGAGACGCATACACATCATCGGGAACAGAGCAGCGAGTTCATCGCCCTCGATCGGCATGAATTCGCTGTAGCCCTTGGCCATTTCGAGAATCACCTGCAGGACATCATCTGATTCCAGAGTGGTGTAGGCCATCGAAATCGCAAGGTCACAGATGGTGTAAGTGTGTACCATATCTCCAAAGTCAATGAGGCCGGTCACCTCATCGTCCTCTGCCAGAATGTTGTAATCGTTGGCGTCGTTGTGGATCACACTTTTTTTGAGCTGGCCAAACCGAGGCACCGCAATGGTTTTGAAGTTCTGGTAAACCTGATCGATTTCTCCACGCAACTGCGAGTCCGAAATCAGATCGCGGTAGCGTTCAACGGGGTCCATGGCGTGAGCTAAGTCCCAGTTAAATGTATAGTGTAAAGCTGGATGGTCATAACCTACCAACGCCTGGTTAAGGCGTCCCACTGTGCGACCCAGATTCCGAAGTAATTCCGCACTATATGGAGCGCACTTGACCAGAATCTTACCAGGAACAAAACTTAACACCCGCCCGACATACGCCTGGCCATTTTTCTCACTAACCAGAGAAACAAGGGACTCTCCATTATTAGCAACCAACACTTCAGGAATGGCGGCCAGTTCACTTTCGTTGAGTCTGTC
>JARFPV010000147.1 GCA_029288115.1 Akkermansiaceae bacterium
ATCAATGCCGTAGCAGTCAGGATAACGAATTTGGGGAGCTGTCGAGCAGACAACAATCTTGCGGGGCCTCGTGCGCGCGAGGATTTTCAAGATCGACTCTTTAAGCGTCGTCCCCCTGACAATGGAATCGTCAAGTGCGACCAGAGCATCATTTTCTTTTACCAGATCGTAGGTGATATCGTAAACGTGTGAAACCAGCTGCGCTCTGCCTTTTTCCTGGGATATAAAGGTGCGCATCTTGATATCCTTATGCACGGCTTTCTCGCCACGTGGCCAGTTGCGCATGACCAGATTATCGAGCAGCTCTTCAGTGAGGACACCTTTTTCGCAGGCCTCCATAATCTCTGCACGAACTTGCTGACGCCTGAGCATACGCAGGCCATCGAGAAACCCGTAGTAGGCCGTCTCAGCGGTGTTGGGAATAAAGGCAAATACGGCATTATCGAAGTTCCCATCAATCGATTTACAAACTTGATCCACGAGGGCGGCCCCCATCGCTTTGCGCTCTCGATAAATTGCGGGGTCGTTACCCCGGGAAAAATAAATACGCTCAAACGAGCACGGAGTTTTAGGCCTCTCATCATGGAACCTGACCATACTCTGACTACCATCTCGACGTACGATGGCCACATGACCTGGTTCGATTTCCTCGACATCCTTCTTGTCCGCTTCAAACACAGTCATCAGCGGCACACGCTCGGAAGCAAAAGCAATCACTTCATCATCCTGATAAACATGGCACGGACGGATACCACGGGGATCACGCATGACAAACATGTCACCATTCCCCACCACGCCAGCGATGGCATAACCTCCGTCCCATGGCTCGCCTGACTTACGGATAATCTCCGGCAAATCCATTTGTTGCGAGATCAACTTAGGGATATCACGACCATCGATTCCCTCGTCGCGAAGCTTGTGGTATAGATCCGTGTGATGCTCATCGAGGTGGAATCCAACTTCCTCTAACACAGTCTGGGTATCAGTTCCAAACACAGGATGCTGGCCACGATCCATCATTTTTGTATTCAACTCCCCCGTGTTGGTCATGTTGAAATTCCCCATCACCATAAGCGTGCGGGTCGGCCAGTTTGATCGACGCAAATACGGGTGGCATGACCCTGAATCAAATTCGCCGGAGGTGCCGTAACGCAAATGCCCCATGAGCACTTCACCTCCAAAGTCGAACTGGCTTTTCACCGAATCAGGGTCATCAGGATCGAGAATCCCCTTTCGAGTCATCCTGTTGAAGTTCTTGAGCTCCTTACGAAACACGTAAGCCATCGAATCTTTTTTAGCGTCCCTGCGGCGGAAAATATACGGTTGCCCAAGCGGCATATCGAGCTTTACGCAACCGATTCCGATTCCATCCTGCCCACGATTGTGCTGCTTTTCCATTAGCAGGAACAGCTTGTTCAGCCCCCATAGTGCAGTGCCATACTTGTCCTTGTAATATGACAGTGGCTTACGCAGTCGCACCACCGCGATACCGCATTCGTGTTTGATAGGATCGCTCATCTGAGAAGTTGGCTAGTGTGCAGTATTCAGTTTGCAGACTTATGACTCCGTGCTGACTCGCACACCTGATGTGTCAGTAATCGTCCCTATCTTCACACCACCCGGCCCCGCTGCCAGCACCTTGTCAACCTCATCAGGAGAAACAATCGCCACCCATCCGAAGCCCATGTTAAAGGTGTGGAACTTATCCTCCGCATCCACGTATTCGAAAACTTTCTGCATCGCCCCATTATCCCAGTTAGGTATCACTACATCGGCACCATGATTCGGCAGGAGACGTTCCAGATTTTCCGGTAGTCCGCCTCCCGTGATGTGAGCCATCGCTTTCGGTTTCACTCCGGCGGCTTTAATGTCATTGACCACGTCGTGGTAAAGTCTTGTGGGAGCAAGTAAGCCGACAATCTCTTCCTTGGAAAACACGTCACCATGCTCGGCAAGAACACGGCGAATTAGGCTCCAGCCGTTCGCGTGTGGGCCGTCCGACTCGTAACCGATCAACACGTCGCCTGTGGCAATCGTTGTTGGGTCGATCAGGTCCGGCTTTTCACAGCATCCAATGCAAAATCCAGACAGCTCAATCACATCCTCTGGAACGATCCCCGGCATCTCAGCCGTTTCGCCACCTGCAAGAATACACCCACAGTCTTCCAGATAGTCGCACATGCCTGCAATCAATCGTGTGATCAGCGGTTTATCCAAAGCAGCGATACCAATATAATCGAGAAACATCAACGGATCACCTCCTGTGGTCAGGATGTCGTTCACGCTCATGGCAATGAGATCTTTGCCCGCAGCCTCCAGCTGATCGTGTTCTAACAGAACCTCCAGTTTAGTTCCCACCCCATCACATCCGGTGACGATGACAGGTTCTTTCCAGTCGCTCAGATCATACGCGGCGGCAAATAGCCCGAACGCGCCGTAGAGCTGACGTTGATTCTGCGTCCTGCGCACATGGGTCCCGATGTCCCCGACGAGGGCGGCGGCTTCCCTGGTGTCCACGCCCGATTCCTTATAGGTGAGTTTGCCCGACATAGCTCGTGAGGCATGTGTTTTAACAGCCAATCCACCCGTGGCAATGGTTTTATTCCCAGATTCACAACCAATGATGACTTTATTTCACAACAACTGGTGTTGGTGACGGTTAAATATTGACCTATTGTACAGTAATATCAGCCACCGAAAGCTGGCACGACATCTATTTTATGGAACAGGACACTTCACCGACCCACTCCGTTGCAC
>JARFPV010000149.1 GCA_029288115.1 Akkermansiaceae bacterium
TGCCAGGACACGCTTTACCGTTTCCCAGCATCCGTCGCCGAGCACATCACCCGGATCTAGTGGCAACCTCACGCAGTGTATTTATCCAATCTCATCCTTGTAACGCACGAAAATTCCGCTGAAATAGCCACTTATCCATTCCCGTATCCGCACGACATAACTTACCTACCATGAAAACAGAATCTAACAATAACCTCTCCCGCCTCTCGATCATGATGTTCCTCCAGTTTTTTGCCTGGGGTGCATGGTTTGCCACTCTTGCGCTGGCAATGGGAAGCAATGATCTCGGAGCATCTATCGGTGGGGCCTACGAAAGCGCACCCATAGCGGCTATTCTATCACCACTTTTTCTGGGGCTCATCGCTGACCGCTTGTTCGCATCGGAAAAAGTCATGGGCATACTGATGCTCATCGGAGGAGGCATCATGTGTGCGATCGCCACGATTGCTCCTCAAGGAGCTGACAAAGGCCCACTCATCGTCAACCTAATGATCGCCTACATGCTCTGCTACATGCCGACACTCGGTCTCGGCAACACCATTACCTTTACTCACCTCAAACAAGAGCAATTTCCCAAAGCCCGCGTTTGGGGAACCATCGGCTGGATCGTAGCCGGACTTGGACTGGGCGCTGTAGGCTGGTCTGACTCGCTGAATATTTTCTGGCTCGGAGCTGTTTCCAGCATCGTCTTGGGTGTCTATTGCTTCACCTTGCCGAACACTCCGCCACCGGCCAAAGGCAAGCCGATTGATATTGGATCGCTACTTATGGTGGATGCTCTTAAACTACTCAAAAAACCGGCGTTCCTCGTCTTTGCTGTCTGCTCAACACTGATCTGTATTCCCCTTGCCTACTACTACGGCCAAACATCTGCCTTCCTGGGTGCAGCAGGATTCAACGAGGCCGGAGCGGCAATGACTCTGGGACAAATGTCCGAAATTGTCTTCATGATTCTGATTCCGTTTTTCTTCCGCAAACTCGGCGTGAAGATGATGCTCCTCATTGGTATGGCGTGTTGGGTTGCACGGTATGCGTTATTCGCTTTTGGAGCACCCGATCAAATCATGTGGATGCTTCTCTTGGGTGTAGCGCTGCATGGCATTTGCTATGACTTCTTCTTCGTAACCGGGTTCATTTACACGGATAAAAAAGCCCCCGCCGAGATCCGCGGGCAGGCACAGTCACTACTCGTCTTTCTGACTCAAGGCATCGGGATGTTTTTCGGTTTCCGAATGGCATTCGGAGGCAACTGGCCATTTACCGACAAGGCGCTCCCCAATACTTATGCGGAATACGGCGCTGCCCCAGCTGGCCATGGCCCACTGATGGAAAACATCAAGGCGTCCAGCGAGAAAACGGAAACGAGCTTTTGGGACAGCCTGTTCGGTATGTTTGGTCAAGGATACCCTGATGGAGTGAATTCAGAGCTTATCACCAAGGCCATGACTGACTGGAAACAGTACTGGCTTTTCCCCGCCGGCATGGCTGCTGTCATCTTCATCATTTTCGCCCTGTTCTTCTGGGACAAGGTCGACCGCGACGTCGATGCTGAGGAAGTGGCCGAAGCTGCCTCCCCTGACAGCGAGAGTGCTGTCTAATTTCACGAAATATCATCACACCCGTTCACGTAACGAGACTATGAACCAACCTGATTCCAGCACAGCTGGTCAGCCGCTGACTACGCGCCGAACTGCCTTGAAAGGCCTCGCCGCCATGGCAAGCGTGCAGATTCTTCCAAGCTACATCGCTCTTGGCGGACCCAAAGCCCCAAGCAACCAACTCACCAAAGGCATCATCGGCTGTGGTAATATCTCACGCTCTCACCTGCGCATGCCGGGCAAGCTGCTCGCGCTTTGTGATGTCGATAGCAAGCACCTCAACTCCCGTTTAGCCGAAGCCAAGAAACTTGGTGCTGGTGATGTCGGCGGCTACGGGGATTTCAGGGAGCTCATCGCCCGCAAGGACATTGATATCGTGCACGTTGCCACACCACCACACTGGCACGCCATCCAGGCGATTGAAGCCGTCAAAGCGGGTAAGGACGTTTGGTGTGAGAAGCCAATGTCACGCACGATTGGTGAGGGAAAAGCGATGGTAAAAGCTGTCACCGAACATGAGAAAATCTTCCGCATCAACACCTGGTTCAGATTCAAATCCCGCTACTACGGCCTGAGCCGCCCAGCATCCGAGGCATGGAAAGTCGTTCACCACAAGCTACTCGGCGACGGCCCATACACCTTTAATTTAGGCACCGCTTTTGTCGGCAACTGGAAACTGGGGCAGTGGTCAGGAAAAACAGACCTCAAAGAGCAAGAAATCCCCAAGCATCTCGACTACAACATGTGGCTTGGGCCAGCGCCAATGAAACCCTACAACGCTCACCGGGTCCACGGCTCGTTCCGCGGCTACTGGGACTACGATGGCGGCGGACTTGGCGACATGGGTCAGCACTACCTCGACCCCTGCCAGTTCGTTCTCGGAAAAGACAATGAGAGCCCCGTGAGTGTTGAGGTCGATACCCAAAAACAGCACCACGATGCCGTATTACCATGGCGCCGTATCGAGCTTGTTTACGCCGATGGCACCAAGATCATACTCAACGCAGAGAACAAACCGGAGGAGCCGATCATTACAGGCCCCAAAGGTAGCATCTACCGCCACTTCAGAACCAAGGATGTTCCGGATCTTGATAAAAAACTCAAAGAGCTACCCGGACCACCGCCAATGATCACCGACTTCCATCAAGCCGTGCGCGAACGCAAAAAATTCGCCCTCAACGAGCAGAATGGTTTCCGATCATCGACCATCATTAACATCGCTAAAGTCGCCCTAAGGCTCGGAAAGCCGCTGAAGTTCGATTCAGATAAACTCCAGTTCATCGATGATGCCGAGGCGAACAAGTATATCGACCAACCGATGCGTGGACCTTGGAAGATCTAATTTAACATTTTCCATTTAGCATTTAACATTTACAAACAGCTGCCCCGATGACCTCTGGGCAGTTTTTCATTTCCAGTTAACCAATTAACCAATGCCTAATCAACCCACCAAAATCCTCTGCGCCGGAGCTGGCCACATGGGCCGCTCACACGCCCTCGCCTACCACAACATCCCCGAGTTTGAAATTGCCGGTATCTGCACCCGCTCCGCAGGTTCACGTGAAAAACTCAACGACGAACTTGGCGGCGACTATGCCCTTTTCGACGACTACTACAAGGCACTCGAGGAGACCAAACCCGACGCCGTATCCATCTCAACCTACCCGGATACCCACGCGCCATACGCGATCGCCGCGCTCGAAGCGGGATGTGATGTGTTCATCGAAAAGCCCCTTGCAGAAACGGTCGAGGAGGCAGAAAAAATCGTCGAGACCGCCAAAAAACACGGTCGCAAACTCGTCATTGGCTACATCCTGCGCCACCACCCGAGCTGGCAAAAATTCATCGAGATGTCCCACGATCTCGGCAAGCCACTCGTCATGCGCATGAACCTGAACCAGCAGTCGTCAGGCGACAACTGGGAGACACACAAGAACCTCATGTCGTCGATCTCCCCAATCGTCGACTGCGGCGTGCACTACGTCGATGTCATGTGTCAGATGACCCGCTCAAAGCCTGTGCGTGTTGCCGGGCTAGGTGCATGTTTATCCGATGAACTGCCCGAAGGAAAAATCAACTACGGCCACCTTCAGGTCACCTTCGAGGACGGCTCTGTCGGCTGGTATGAGGCCGGCTGGGGACCGATGATGTCAGAGACCGCATTCTTCGTTAAAGATGTTGTTGGACCGAAAGGCTGCGTCACCATCGAAGCCAAAGAGGCCGCTGGTGAAGGTGCTTCTGCGGACGTTGACGCCCACACAAAAACCAACACTTTGCGACGTCACTTCTCCGAACTCGATGAGAACAACCAGTTTGTCAAAGAGGATGAGTGGACGGAAACTGGCGACGAGCCCGACCACGATGAACTCTGCCACCGCGAACAGGTTTTTTTCCTCGATGCCATTCAGAACGACACCGA
>JARFPV010000150.1 GCA_029288115.1 Akkermansiaceae bacterium
CAACAAAGTCGACAAAGCAGGCTTGGCGGAAAAACAACTCCGTGCCGCAGCCGCAGCTGGCATCAAAAAATACCGGCTGGCACACCTCAGATACGACCTCTCAAAACCCATCAAACAACAAGTCGCCGACTTTACCGCCCAACTTAAGGACCTCGCCGAAATGAACAGGGAGATCGGCATCCAAGGCCTTTATCAAAACCACCGCGGTCAAAATTATGTCGGTGGCCCAATCTGGGACATGGTTCACATGCTCGATCAAATTAACATCAAGGAACTCGGCATGGCTTTCGACTTTGCCCATGCCACCGTCGAAGGCGCCAATGCCTGGCAGGTTAACTTCCGACGTGCCCTGCCACATATCGGCGCAGTCTTTTTCAAAGACTACAAGCTCCAGGACAACAAGTGGCTCAAGTGCCCGCTCGGCGAAGGCCTGGTCGACCCCAAAGCCGGTAAGCTCGTGTCAAATTTTCTGCCAAAACACATTCCCATCTCTCTGCACATCGAGTACCTACAAAAAGGTGACTCCGTCGCACAAAGGATCCAAGCGATGAAAAACGATATCGCAACCCTGAAAAAATGGCTGTGAGACATCGAACTCAAGATCCTTGGCTCCGGCTACATCAGATCGCGAAGTAATCACAAAATTCCCGCCACTCTGAGCACGCATCACTCAGAGTAACTGGCACAAACTTCACCCCGGCACCCGGTCTCGCTTGGACGAGCTTGGGAAGATCCACTCGAGCCACACAACCCAACTTGGGATACCCGCCAAGCGTCTGGCGATCATTCAAAAGAATGATCGGCTGCCCATCGGGTGGGATCTGTATCGCGCCCAAGGCAATACCTTCGGAAATGATTCCTACCTCGGGCGCAACCACTCCGGCCCCCTCAAGACGGGCACCCATGCGATCTATATCCGGAGTCAGCGTGAACGACGCAGCGTAAAATGATTTTAACTGCTCTGGCGTAAACTGACTAATCTGGTACGACTCGATGACCCTCAGCTCAATAGCATCATCATACCGGGGCACAAACCGGGACGGAACCTGCCTGCTCATACAAGCACCAACACCTCGGGCGCACAAAACATCACCTTCCTGCAAAACCTTGCCCAGTTGGTTACGTGCCACGGCGGAAACACTGCCAAATTGCTTATCAAGCAAAAACCCTCCCGCAACCGCCAAGTAGGCACGCATACCAGAACGCGCCGCCTTCAGGGAAAGCACCTGCCCCCGTTTAATCGGAAAGGAACACCAGTTTCCCACAGGTGAGCCATCTAACTCAGCTAGCATCTCAGCCCCAGTGATAGCAAGCTGCAGATCCGATTCAGCTCTAATCTTGGCCATTCCCACTGCCAATTCAATCGTGGCATCATTCGCATTATTACCTAATAGCCTGTTCGCCCAGCAATGGGCATGTAAATCCATCGATCCACCCTGACTGACTCCCTGGCCAGCCATACCAAAACGACCAAGATCCTGCATGGACGATTGCACACCGGCCTGTAAAACGACTAGTCCCGGTAATCGCTCAGACATGCCCTCCCCTTTCCAAAAAAACCTCCCGCTCAATAGGACAAAACCGCACCCGGTCACCCACCTCGAGTGGGCTCGGCGGATCATTTTCCGGATCATAAAGCGACACAGGACAATTCCCTATCAGCTGCCAACCACCCGGCGTATCAGCGGGATAAACTGCCGTTTGCCTTCCAGCAATACCAACACTTCCCGCTGGAACATGACTACGTGGTGTCACCTGCCGCGGCATGGCAATCCGCTCGTCAACTTCACCTAGAAATGCAAAGCCAGGCGCAAAACCGATCGCACACACAGAATATTCGCGCCCCGTGTGAATACCTATCACCTCATCGACACTCAAGCCGGCAAACTCAGCCAGCGACTCAAGGTCCTCCCCGACCTCCGGGTCATAATAGACCGGCAGCTCAATGAGTTTACCAAGCAATTCAGATTCCCCGGTTTCTAACACCCGGCATGCTATCGCTGATAAGGCACCAGCAAGTGCCTCGAAGTCACTCCCCAGCGAACCTACCTCCACAAGGATGGATGTATAGGACGGAGTGACCTCCCTCACCTCGGGTAATTCATCCAGGATGGCCCTGGCAGTCTCTCCCACTGCTGGCGCCAATCCCGCGTCGATAACATCAGCCAGATAAAGCATCACACTCGTCTCGGACACAGGCACACACCGAATATCATACCCAGTCATGACTTCAAAACTTGATAGATTTCTTTCGCCGCACTGACTGCTGACTCATTGTCACCATGCACGCAAATCGTGTCAGCATGCAATGACACTTGCTTGCCAGACACCGACGTCACCATGCCATCGCGCGCAATTTGCACCACCTGCTCGAGCATCTTCTCGGTCGACTCATGCACAGCTCCCTCATCACGACGATCCACAAGCTCACCCCTGTCTCTTATACACA
>JARFPV010000180.1 GCA_029288115.1 Akkermansiaceae bacterium
CGTAACCAAGTATCAATTTTATGAAACGCTTCATTCTTACTGCACTCTCACTCTGCATCACACTCTCTACCACTTCTCTCGCTGAAACAAAGGCTCGCCGCCTCGAAGTCCTCTTCCTCGGTAGCCAAAATGGTGCGCACAAGCCGAAGGAACGCTTCACTACCATCCGACGCGCACTCGGCCCAAAAGGAATCAATTTCATCTACGCCGAGCAACCAACAGCGCTCACCCAAGAAAACCTCGCCAAGTACGACGCACTGGTCATTCACGGCGACTATCAAAAATTTGAGAAAGATCAGGAAACAGCCCTGCAGGAATTCTCCAAGAACGGAGGTGCCTGCATCTTCCTACAAAAACGCAGCAAGCAAGACTGGACCTGGGCAGCCAGCAACGGCAAAGGCCGCATCTTTCACACCGAAAGCGGCCACGATCAGAACAAGTGGGAGCAGTCCACATTCCACGACCTCATCCACCAAGCCATCCTCAAGACCGTCGGCCCAGACAAAGCAAAACTCGTCAAAAACCTCAACCTCCCCAAGCTCACCTACTTTCAATCCAAGGTGTCCATCCTCCACGCCAAAAGCTGGGGCACACCATTCGACCGCCGCATCCCCCACACCCACTTCCAACACCCTCTTCCCGTCGAGGACTCGATCAAGCTCACCCAGGTGCCACCCGAGTTTGAACTCCAGCTGTTTGCCTCCGAACCCGACATCATCAACCCGATCTCCCTGAACTGGGACGAGAAAGGCCGACTCTGGGCCGTGGAAGCCTACGATTACCCAAACAACAGCGTCACTAACAAACCCGGACAGGACAAGATCAAGGTGCTCGAGGACACGAACGGCGACGGCAAGGCCGACAAAGTCACCACCTTCGCATCCGGCCTGACCATCTGCACCTCCGCCCTGCCCTACCGCGATGGCTGCATCGCCACCGATGGCGAAGAAATGGTCTACCTCGCCGATACCAATGGCGATGGCAAATCCGATACCCGCAAGGTGCTCTTCAAGGGACTCAGGATCTGGGACACCCACGCCTGCACCTCCAACCTGCGCTACGGGTTCGATAACTGGATCTACGCCACCGTCGGCTACTCCGGCCTGGACATCAGAATCAACGACAAGCACTACAAAACCGGCCAAGGCGTCTTCCGCTTCAAACCCGACGGATCAGACGTCGAATTCCTGCAAAGCACCACCAACAACACCTGGGGGCTCGGATTCACCGAGGAAGGCCGCGTCATGGGCTCCACCGCGAACAATAACCCGTCGTGGTGGCTGGATGTCCCCTCTGCCGCTTACAAGCAGTCCGGCGTCAAACCACAACGCACCCCACGCTCAGACTCCGGCAACAGAATCTCCCCGATCACCTTCGACACCCTGCAAGTAGACGTCCGCGGCGGCATCACCGCTGGCGCCGGACACGCCGTCTACACCGCACGCTTGTTCCCCGCCGACTGGCACAACCAACGCGTCCTCATCTGCGCACCCACCGTCAAAATCGTCGCCACTCCAAAACTCGAACGCCGCGGCGCCGGCTTCATGACATCCGGTTATCAGGACAACATTTTCGCCAGCGCCGACTCCTGGTCGTCTCCTGTCGCCGCAGAAGTCGGCCCCGACGGCGCGGTCTACGTCGCCGACTGGTATAACCCGATCATCCAACACAACGTCTACGGGCCTAACCAAAAGAAGGGCAAGGGCAACGCCTACCTGTCCGAACACCGCGACCGCAAACACGGACGCATTTTCCGTATCGTGCCGAAAAAGGGAACTGCCACACCATCACCTAAGCTCGACAGCCAGTCCGACCGCATCGCCGCACTCTCACATCCAAACCTGTTCTGGCGACTCACCGCCCAGCGACTTATCTTCGAAAAAGACGGCAAGGAGGCAGTCAAGGCACTCACCTCCGTCGCCAATCAGGAGACCACCGCCTCAGTTCACGCACTCTACTTGTTAGCGAGCATTGCCACTGAAGAAGAAGTCTCCGCCACGGCACGCATGCACATTTCCAGCAGCTCGCCAGGCATCCAACTCGCTGTGATCCACGCCCTGCCATCGAATAATGAAACCGCTATCACTCTTCTTAATCAAATCACGAAACTCACACCCAGCGGCCGCCACGCCACCCTGGTCAAAATCGCCCTGATGCCCAAATCCGAGGAAATTCTCAGCGCACTGAAAAAGAACGCCGACACCCTCCACCAAGACAAACACCTCAGCCAGGCACTCACCGTGGCACTCGCTAAACACGGCGCCACATCATCCGCCGTCACCGCAAAACCCCGCAACTTCCCACTCTCCGCCAGCGCCAAACGTGGCGCAGAAATCTACAAAACCGCCACCTGTGTGGCATGCCACCAACCCAGCGGAGAGGGCGTCGATAAGACCTTCCCACCACTCAACAAATCCGAGTGGCTCAGCCGCGACACACCGATGCCATCCGCATCGTACTCAAAGGCATGACCGGCCCAGTCAAAGTCAGAGGCAAAGATTTCAACGGCGGCATGCCAGCCCAAGAAAACCTGACCGACCAGCAGATCACCGATGTGCTCAACTACTCGCGCAATAGCTGGGACAACAAGCTCGGCGACATCACCGTGGCCGAAGTCGCCCGCGTGCGCGCCGAGCTCAAGGACCGCAAACTCCCATTCACCGCCAAGGACTTTGCAAAACCCACACCGCCCAAGCCCGCACACAGCTACAACTTCAGCGAGGGCCTCCAAGACACCATCGGCCATGCTCACGCCACCGTCAGCGGCAGTAAACAACCCGCAAAATCCACTGCCGATGGACTGGATTTCTCAGCCAACAAAGGCGAACGCTGCACATCGATCAAAAACGATCGCTACATCGACCTTCCTAACAACATCATCAGCAATGCCGCCAAAGAAGGCATCATCGGTGAGCTCAGCATCGAGACCCGACTCCAGGTCAGCGAGAACCGCCCCTGGGCATGGGCATGGGGTTTCGGCAGCAGCGACCGGGGCGAAAACAAATCCTCAGGCGGTGCCAAAAGCGACTACATCGCACTCATCCCAATGAATGCACAAAACAAAAAACTCCGCCTCTGCGCCCGAAGCGGAGGCAAGGAATACTACTTCGATGCCAAAACCATCCTAGAACCCGGGAAAACACACCACGTCGTCGCCACCTTCACCCGCAACAACATGGCACTCTACCTGAATGGCAAACTCGTCGGCAAACACCCGCTGCCAGAAAAACTCGACCTCACCCGATTCAAAAACATCAACAACTGGCTCGGCCGCTCCATGTTCAACGACCCGGTATTCGACGGCATTTATCAAAACCTGAACATCTACCCGGTCGCCCTGAACGCGGAAACCATCAAAGAGCGGGCAAAATAAGGAGGGGCGACAATCATATCGCCCGGCAACCTAAGCTCCACATCCTCCGCTTGTGGACAAGAGTGCCTCGCCCGCTCGACCATGCTGGCATGCTGCCCTCCTCCTCCGTCGGGCAGGAATAATATCGTGCATTGTCCACACTCCCTAGCCAAGCGCCTCCGCCAGCTCCACCGCTGCAGCCTCTAGCAACTCCTCACCCCGACGGATCGTTTCCTCCAACGGACGCGTTTCATCGTGCAGCGCATATCCGTAATCAAACAAATGCAATGCCGCCGGCTCAATAATCCCGGCCACGGCCGCCACCTTCTTCCCAGCATCCCGTGCCAATTCAGCCACACCCGCAGGCCCTTTCCCCTGCAAGGTCTGGGCGTCGATCTTACCCTCACCCGTGACCACCACATCCGCCGACCGAATCATTTCCAACAAACCTGTTTCTCTCGCTACCAGATCAAACCCTGGCACAAGTTCCGCACCACAAAACTGCATCAACCCAAAACCCAACCCACCGGCAGCTCCAGCCCCCGGCACGGTGACAAGTTCAGCACCGCCGGCCAGCCCGGCAAGCTCACCTAACAAACTATCAAGCTGGACAACATCCTCTTCCCCGGCTCCTTTTTGTGGCCCGTAGATATGTGTTGCTCCATCATCTCCTAACAAGGGGTTTTCCACATCGCAGGCAGCGAGGATTTCAGGCAGCTCAAGCATGTCACCAACATCAATCCTGACACACCCAAGCAGCTCACGCGGCGATGGCTCGAGCTCATTCCCGTCGGCATCCAGAAATCTTGCACCCAATGCTGCAGCCATCCCGCACCCAGCATCGTTGGTCACGCTACCACCAATCCCCAAAATGATACGTTTTGCACCACTGTGCTCGATCGCGTGCCGCATCATCTCCCCAGTCCCCACCGTATTCGCCTGCCAGATGTCACGCATCTCCTCGGGTACCAATCGAATCCCGGACGCCTCCGACATCTCCATCACTGCTGTGTCGCCACAAAGTGCGTAACGTGCGACAATCGGCCTGCCTATAGCATCGTGCACCGGACACTCGACCCATTCTCCCCCAAGTCGCTCGCACAATACTTCGGCGAATCCATCTCCTCCATCAGCAATAGGACAGGTCGTTATGTTCACATCAGAAAGCATCGACCTCAATCCACGCGCTAGAATCACACAGACCTCGTCAGCCGTCAGTGTCCCCTTGAACTTATCAGGTGCTAATAGAATATTCACAGCTATACCAATTGATCGGTGCTAATAGGAGAATGGTACTACCACTCCAGACGTTCTGGTTCCCACT
>JARFPV010000188.1 GCA_029288115.1 Akkermansiaceae bacterium
CATACGAGATTTGGATTCAAGTCTCGTGGGCTCGGAGATGTGTATAAGAGACAGAGGCCGTATTGCACGCCGTTGTATGTTTTTTTCCAAATCGGTTTACCGAACCAGATTTGGAAGCGTTCGACCTCGAGTCCGCGCCAGCGTGCGGCGAGGAAGTGGCCCAGCTCGTGGACGAAGATGATGATGTTGAAAATGACGACAACAACGAGGATGACGAGCGCGACGGTGAAGATTTCGGCCATGATAGGTGTGGTTGTTTTTCCCTACATCGCCGATGGGCATTGCAGGGCATGTAAGGTTGGTTGAGGGGGGAATGTAGTGGTTTTCCCCTCTGTGGCAAGCTCGGGATTTGTCTGCGTGCGGTTCTGGTGAAATTCTGTGTTGCAATCGAGCGGTGGTTGGGGGCACCATGTGCGCATGACAAAATCATTTTATCTGATTGTTCTCGCAGCCGGAGCTTTTGCATTTAGCTCATGTAATACTTTCATTGGTCTTGGCCGCGATATGCAGAGTCTTGGTGGAAGCATGGTGAAGACAGGTAACCGTAAAGGCCAGCCCCCTGCAGAAGCACCACCAGTTGCGGTAGATCCCGCACAAACGTTGCCAGCGCCACCAGTTCCTGCGCAGTAGTTACTTGGCTAGCGCCAGGTCTCCCTCACTCTGCCCGCACTGGCGAAATAGTGAGATGGAGAATTGATCGGCCCCGTTGGATGGTCAGCTCTGTATTCTGTACCGATGCGGATGCGGCGAGCCGCGCGAGGAAATCCTGAGCAGTGGTCACTCGCCTGCCATTGATGGCGTGGATGATGTCTCCTGTGAGCAGCTTGCCCTTGAGTTTGCTTTCCGGTTTTATTCGGGTAATAACGATTCCGCGCATGTCGTTGGCGCGCTCTATTTCCGTGGGATTACGAACAACAATACCGATGGCCTTGAGGATGGTCTGAGTGTCGAGCCGTTGCTGGGCTTTATTTTCCTCGGAAATGAGGAGTTCCTTGCTGAAATCGTCTGCCTCACCGATCGTAGCGGTCAGTGTGTGTTTGGCTCCTTCACGCCAGATTTCCAAGGTGACTTCCTCATTCACCTTGCTTTGCTGGATCAGAGCGATCAGTCGCCTCATGCTGGGAATCTGTTCTCCCTTGTAGCGGATAACGATGTCGTCTTTCTGAAGACCGGCCTTCATTGCTGGAGAATCGGGGACAAGGGCGGTGATCCTGACTCCGGCGCGCTCTTCGTATCCGAACTCCCTGCGTGTCATCGGATCGAGGTCCTCCATGGCCATACCGAGGAAACCACGCACCGGGTGACCTCGGTCAAGGATGTCCTTCATGGTCTTGAAGGCGGCGTTGGACGGGATGGCGAATCCGATTCCCTGGAATCCGGGGTTGTCGCGATTGGTCGAGTAGATGCGTGAGTTGATGCCTATGATTTCTCCGAGAATATTAATCAGCGGGCCACCGGAGTTGCCCGGGTTGATGGCGGCGGAAGTCTGCAGGAGATCGACTTGGCTGTCTGAGAACGGGCGCTTCTTCGCTGAAATTTTTCCCTCAGTCACAGAGGTGCCCAGTCCGAAGGGGCTGCCGATTGCGAATGCGGTGTTGCCAACCTCAATCTTCGATGAGTCGCCGAACTTGAGTGGTATGAATGGCCCCTTGCTGTCAATTTTCAGTACGGCGATGTCGACGTTGGGATCCGTACCGATCACCCGGGCGGAATGGACCGAGCCATCGTGCATGGTCAAGCGAATGCGAGGAGTTCCCTGAATCACATGATGGTTGGTGAGCACATGGCCTTCCTTGGTAACGATGACACCCGAGCCCTGGCCTTGCACGGCGCGTGGCTGTACCCAGGTGCGACCATACAGATCGCGGATGCGTTCACGGCGGATGCCTGTGGTGTCGATGCTGACAACAGATGGCACGACCGCCCTAACAAGTGCGGCGCTTTCGGCGTTGATTGCGGCGAGCACCTCGACATCTTTCAGGTTGATCGACGGTTTTTGCCTCAGCGTGTATTCCTCGCTTTCAAAACCGTTACCCGATGCACGGCCTGTGAGGATGTCCATCAGGCTGTTTCCGCCCTGGATCTTGCGCATGACAAAAACGGCGAGAAAGGCGATGCAAAAGACTGCAAGCAGGACGAGGAAGCGGCGAAATCCGTCATTCATTGTATTGTTTCATGGTTAAGGGTGGTGCTCTGCGAAGTTGATGGAATGATTACAACACAGTGCACAGCGTAAGCGGTATGTGAATATCAGCAGGTCATTGCTTCGACGATCTTTGGGTTCTCCATGATCTTGTTCCTTGCCTTGGCGCTGTCCTTATCGAGCCGGCCAGCGATGGCGCAACGTGCAAAATCGTTCGAAGAATGGATCCTGATGTGGGTCATGGCGAACGGTATTATCTCCGCTGACCGTTATAAATGCAAAGGGAAAATACGTGCCTTTCCCGCACAGTGTGGGTTTAGTTATATGTTAGGAAGATGCTCTATATGGCAGCATTGCACAAACCTGGCTGTGTAAGAAAAAGGAAGATTAGTCTTTCTCATCAGGGAAACCCGCTGCTTTTCTGCATCTTACCAGAAGGTCCTTGGCCTTTGTTTCCATCCGTGTGTAGTTTGAACGGATTTTCTTGGTCGCGGAATAGCTATCCTCGCTACGATCATACTTTCGTCGGATGAGTATCGATAGGCTACGGAAATCATTGGCGAGATCCATGGAAGATTTGTACAGAGACGCATCGGATCGGTCGACCATACGCACCAGAGGATCGATTATAGCCCTGACTTCCTCATGTGTTTTCAGCATATTCTTTGAGGATGGATAACTTCGATTATTATTTTTCAGTGATTGATGCATCTTGATCACTGCTGGCATCAAGGTGAGCGCGAGTGTTTCCTCATTAAAATACCGTGGTCGTTTGCTGCTGCCCTGCAACAGTAATATGCGAGATGACATATGGTTGGGGGATTTTTTGCCAATCTCAATGAGTCTGGCGCGCACGGCCTTATTAGCAGCCAATTTAGGTACGGACGATTTGGCGGCGAGGTTTTGAACCGTCTCAAAGAGCTGGTCGGCTTCGGCTAGCTCGCTGGAGATATTTTTGATGCTCACGGCCATCGCTTCATCTAGTGTGTCCACAGCGAACACTTGCCATCGGGTGAAGAAGTCAGGCTTTTCCAAAACCAGAGTCTGGGCAAGTAGCTTGATGGCGTCTTTGGGCACGATGAGCCTACCTCCAGACTGGCTTTCCCGAAGTGTCTTAAGTGAAGCCCAGAAATTCTCGTGCACGTAAAACTTTCCGTTACCGTCGATACCACCGCAGACATGTAGATTTGTGTTCAGCGGATTGTTTGTTATTGATGACTCAAGCATCAGAGCGAGGGGGGCTGTGAGTGCCAATTGATTGGACCGGGCGTAGTGCCCATCCGAAATAGTGACCTTGGTTTTGTGTTCACCCAAGTTTTTGTGGCGTGAATTCAGCAGTTCATTCAGCACAGCTGAGGTTTCTCTGAAAATAGGATCTCTGTCTCCTGTCTCCCAAGATTTTCTGTTCGAAATAGAATTTATTTCCAGGAGGTTCTCATCGTCTTCACGTTTCGGGCTGATTTCAACACTCACCTTGGAAATAGCACGGATTGTGCTGATGTAAGTTCTTTCGCGGTTATTATTATCTCTCTCAAAATAGGTGACTCGCTTGTCCAGGCTATAAGGAGCATAAACACTGAGCTCGGTAATGTGGAATTTGCTGGTCTGAGGTGCTGGGTTTTCGAATGGGTCATCATCTGGCTTAGAGTCTTCCCTATTCACCATCTTAGGTTCCCTTTTGGGGTTGGGACTATTGCTTTGAGGATACCGTTTCAGGGGAGGAATGACGTCGTTCCAATTACCCAGATCCTTCTTTCCCATGGATTCGCGGTCGAGCACCTTGGTGGCGTCTTCGAGATAGGCGGCAAGCTTGTTGGCATCATTTCCAGCATCCGGCTGGGCTAGCCAACGTTTAAAGAACCGGATCCGGGCCTTTGCCTTGTGAATGCTGTTGTCATCCACGGCCTCAAGTTTGTTTCCCTTGGCAAGGTCTTGGTCGATGTCGCGAACCTCCTGGTTGGATGGGTCTAGCCTCAGTGCGAGAGCTAGCATTTGTGCGGTGCCCCGTTGTTGGACTGTCTCACCATTGTGCCGTCTTTTGGAGAGGATGACCAGATGCCTGGAAAGTTCTTTCATCCGATCCACCTGAAGGGGTATTTTTTCAAGCCTGAACATCTCCTCAGATGGATCCGGCTTAATATAGGTGGCGCTGAACGAGGTGGTCGGCCAGAGCAATGCAAGCAGCACCAGAATCTGGCACCGGAAAACGATCGATAAAATTCTCATAACCAACGTATGGCAGCTTATGAAATCGATGAAATATTTCAAGTCTCCTTTGTGCATTCATTTTATGCGTGCTGTTCTTAGCAGCCTGTGTTTTTCATAGGGCATGCCAACATCCGCAGAACCGCTGGTCAGCTATCTTCGCCAACTTGAGGCGAAGGGGCAAACCCACGTAAGTGTGGATGATGATGCCCGGTTAATCCTGCGTGAGTTTTACATGCGTGCCAAGGGTGGGCAACCTGCGGCTGTTGAACAGAAAACTGTTAGCCAGCCTGTGAGTAAGGAGGAAACAAAACTCCCCGAGGCTGTGGTTGAATCTGCGGCCCCGGCTGAATCGGCTCTAACGGTCAGCGGTGGCACCGCGCGGGAGAAAATTGATAGTTTGCGACAGCAAGCCGAAAAATGGAAACCCGCCCGTGGCCTTGGCAGCTTGCGCCAGACCATGGTTTTTTCAACAGGTGATCCGGAGGCGGATATTATGCTTGTGGGTGAGGCTCCCGGGTTTGATGAGGAACGGTTGCATGAGCCATTCGTCGGCAAGGCGGGCCAAAAACTCGACGATATTCTCCGAGCCATGGGGGTTGGGCGTAAGCAATGTTATATTTCTAATATTGTTAAGTTCCGTCCCGCAATGCCGAACCAGACGACGAATAACCGCAAGCCGACAAAGGAGGAAATGGCTGCGTGTATGCCATTCATCGAGCAAGAGGTGAAAATCGTGCAGCCGAAGGTGATCATTGCTCTGGGAGGTACTGCAGCGCATGCGTTGTTAGATTGTGACCTTGCCGTTGCTCGCATGCGTGGCAGCTTCCACGAATACCAAGGGATTCCTCTACGCGTCACCTATCACCCGTCCTACATTTTACACAACGAGGCGACCTCGGAGAAACGCAAACTTTGGGAGGATATGTTGGAAGTGATGGGCTTGTTAGGAATGCCCGTCAGCGACAAACAAAAATCCTATTTCCTGCCAAAATAATCTTTATGAGTAATCATCCATTTATTGCTGCCGACTACCACATCAAGTGGGACTCTTTGACCCCTGAGCACATTGAGCCGGATATTGATGCTGCGCTTGAGATATCAGAGAAGAATCTCGAGGCGATCCGTCAGCTTGCTGATGAGGCACTGACATACGAAAACACCTTTGCTGCGCTCGAGTCAGCCACCGAGGATCTTGAGCGTGCCTGGGGAAAGATCAATCACCTGGATTCCGTGATGAATAGTGATGATCTGCGCGCCGGTCTGAATGCCGTGTTGCCGCGTGTGACTGCATTCTATGCTTCCATTTCACTTGATGCCGCGATCTGGGCAAAATTAAAGGCGTTTGCCGATTCGCCTGCAGCAGCGGAGCTTGATGCCACCCGTCAGCGATTTGTCGAGGAAACCTGCGCGGACTTTATCCAATCGGGCGCTGACCTGCCAGATGACAAGAAGTCCCGCGTCGCGGAAATCCAGAGTCGGCTTTCTGAAATTACCCAGAAATACAGCGAGAATGTGTTAGATTCGACCAATGCCTGGGAGCTTGTGGTTGATGACGAGTCACGTCTTGCCGGGTTGCCGGCTTCCGCCATGGCTGCGGCTGCAGAAGACGCCAAGGCGCATGGGCATGAGGGGAAGTGGAGGTTTACTTTGCAATACCCATCAATGGCCCCGGTTCTCCAACATGCCGATGACGAGTCGTTCCGGAAGGAAATCTGGGAGGCAAGTTGCACAGTTGGGTATGGTGGAGATTACGATAATACCGACCTCATTTGGGAAATTCTCAAATTACGTCAGGAGAAGGCAGGGTTGTTAGGGTTTGAAAATTTTGCCGATCTTACCTTGGCACGCCGAATGGCTGGGAGTGGATCCACTGCGATGCAGTTTACCGAGGATCTGCATGACAAGATTGTTGGTCAGTTCAATGGTGATACGCAGGATCTGCAGGCCTGGAAGGCGAAGCAGATTGGTGGTGAGCCCGCCCTGCTTGAGCCATGGGAGACCGGCTATTGGGCGGAGAAACGGCGCAAGGCGGAGTATGATTTTGATGATGAGGAACTGCGTCCGTACTTCCCCCTCAACAGCGTGATGGACGGGATGTTCGGTATCGTGACCAAGATTTTTGGTGTTCGCATTGAGGAAAAAGAAACCGTTGCAAACGGTGGCGATATCCAAACGTGGC
>JARFPV010000198.1 GCA_029288115.1 Akkermansiaceae bacterium
CAGAGGTAGTATTGGACATGGATTCCGTGTTCCCAGCTACAGTGAACTCAATGGAAACCTTGCTTTCGGAGTGGCCCCCAACCCTAACCTCGACCCCGTGGAGTCATTAGGATGGGACTTTGGAATCGAGCAGTCATTTCACGACGGACAATTCAAACTCGGTGTGACCTATTTTGGTAACCGAGTTGAAAACGCAATCATCAACCCAACCGGGGCAGGCTTTGTGAATACCTCCGGCGCATCGGAGACAAGCGGTATCGAAGCATCCGCCAAGGCGAACCTCCTCGACGACCGGCTTAGCATCGCTGTCAACTACACATGGCTTGATCGCGCCCTCGTGGACATCCCTGACAACACCATAGGACTGCGGATCCATGGCAAAATAACCGACCGCATTCAGACTGGCATCACCGCAACCTATTTGGACACCAGGAGCTACGGAGGAAACAACTTGGATTCCTACTGCCTCGCAAACCTCTATGCAAACTACGAGATCACAGAAAACATAGATCTTCATTTCCGCGTCGAGAACCTCTTTGATAAAAACTACCAGTATTTTAACGGCTTCGGTAGCATCTATCCCGGCAGAGGCCGTGGTGTTTTCGGCGGCGTAACGATCAGCTGGTAACCAAACCAACAAACACCCAAACCGGCACCGGGCTGTCCACCAGTCCGGTGTCGGTTTTGTTCAGGCAACGCGCATAGTCAATGTGCATACATTTATTGTTGCCGTATGGAAGAATGATGTACAGAATGTGAACCGCTCAGTCACGAGTGTGTTCAAAATAAACAACTCCATCACGATCAACTCATGATCAGAAGCACACCGCATTACCATCCAGAAAATGGTTTTACCCTGGTCGCTTCTGTGTCCATGATGATTCTGCTGATGTTGATTGCCCTGACTATTCTCAGCCTCAGCACGATTGAGCTGCGCTCCTCACGGCAGACTGAAGCAATGCAAGAGGCAAAAGCCAATGCCCGGCTATCCCTGATGTTAGCCATTGGACAGCTTCAAAAAGCAGCAGGCCCTGATCAACGAATCACGGCATCAGGTAATCTCATAGATACCCGTGTTTCCAAGGGAATTACCGGAGTGTGGGAATCATACCCTCTCGACCCAAATGACTTGCCCGACCTCGCATCCGCAAAAAAACGCAGCCGCTCCGACCAAGCTAACAACGGAGAACACATACAATGGCTGACATCCGAATCACCAGGTAACCCGGCATCAACAACCCCTCCTTCAAGTCAGAACAACCCCAGACGAACCCAACTCCTCACCCTGGAAACAGCCCAAAAATCACTCGCTGCCAAAACGATCACCTTTCCAGGAAATGGCGCTGGCGCATGGGCAACCATCGATGAAGGCCTCAAAACCCGCTATAATCTGGCAAAAAGCAATGCAAACACCGACGAGTTGATCATTGCCCAACTTCGGTCACCTGAAAAAAATGGCGTTGAATCCATCGATGCCCTGGCGGGACTCCAGTATTCGGCCACAGAATCAAACCGTCTGGCTACCACCGCCCAGGGAGAACTCCTAGTCGCCGACAAAAACTTGCTCGCCGCACGATTTCATGACCTCACCACTTGGTCCGCTGGTCTCCACACCAATGTCGTCGACGGAGGACTCAAAAGTGACCTTTCCCTCGCCTTCGAGCAAGCCACCCTTCCAACGACACTTTCCAAACGCAGGGTCTATTCCAACAACGACACCCCTCACACCCCATCCGATCCCTATTTTTCAGCGCTGGCAGATTATTACAGGTTGTCAAAAACACAGGCCAAGCCGGGCCAAACACTCAACATTGCTCTCCCAATGGGTTACTCACCCACAACCAAAGACCACTCAGGCAACGTCATCCCCAATCCCCAAGCACATGAAGGCCAGATCATCTCCCCCGTGGTGACACGGGTGAATATCGTGTTTTCCCTGGTAGGACGCGAGGCACACGGCCACTGGGCCCACACCGTTACAAGACGCACCCGGGACTCAAACCGCAGGTACATGGTTTACCTCATCTATACCCCAGTAGTGACACTCTACAACCCATACACACAACCCATCACCGTCAACAACCTGAAGACGACCTTCCGATACCTACCCCTCGCATTCAAATTTTACCGCAGTGGCAAAGCTCAAAACCTAAACCCCGTACTGCTCAGCCAAATGCACGTGTCTTCCCAAAACCGTACCGACTGGGAAGACGCCTTCTCTTGCACACTCAGTGACACCGCAGGAAGCAGTTCATCCGGAAGCTTAGAACTCATGCCCGGCGAAGCGCGCGTCTTCGGCGTCAGCCATAAGGCAGGCACTCGCTGGGGCAGCATGATTAACTACCTCTGGCAAAATGACCTCGATAAATCAAAGACCATCAACATGACCTCCGGTGCTGGCTTCAATTACAACAGCGGCTTCATCGTCGACTGGCTCGTCCCCAGCGGCCCCGGCAGAGCTCCGGACAGCCACGGACTCGGCGTGTTCGGTGCACGTGGTGACGACACCATCAACGTCTCGTTTGAACCACGGATCCCAACACGCAATGGCCAACCCATGGATTCATTCGGTATGAACATCAGCGCCAACGTGGCCGGAAAAACAACCGAGATCGGAAGCTACCGCTATAAATATGGCACGATCGACCGACTGGTCGAGGCGATGCAGGGAGGCTCCCACCCAACCCTCGGACCAATCACATACCCCGTCCATCGTGAAAAAGCATGGAACTTCAACGAAATCTATCAAACCAACGTAGCAACAACGCCCGTTGAAAAATGGACCGGCCCCAAACAATTCGCCATCTTCACACTGGCAAGCCGAACATCAAAAGATTCCCTATACCCCACCCAAGCAGGTAAACACGCGTCCTTTGCACAACCCATCCTCGACATGGACATCACAAAAGCCCATCCGGCCCAGATGCCCATGGAACTGTCCTTCCTCCCGATCAAAGGACAAGGAGCAAATACCGTGGGATCGATTGACGTGTTTTCAGCCAATGACCCGCGTTCCTTCTTCTACTCCGGATGGAGTGCGCAAAACGGATTCCTCCACCACCCAGTTTACCAAATTCCCCGGGCACCCCTGACAAACCTGGCTGATCTCCGACACGCAAATCTCGCATCAAGCGGACACCTCCCCGCCCCCACTTTCACTGTGGGAGAATCCCTGGCC
>JARFPV010000201.1 GCA_029288115.1 Akkermansiaceae bacterium
GCATCGCACGTGAACAACCTATACGATGATATTCAGGGTAACCCCTACTTCAACCGTCTTGAGGTAGGGGATATCCTGTTTGCTGAATACACCTGTCCGTTAGATTCGAAGATGTTCGATGTGTGGACGGATTGCGATTACTTGGTGCATGTAGTCAGTGGGAAGAAAATCTGGCACACAGCGGATGGAGCATGGACGGTGCAAGGTGGGGAGACATTGTTCTTCAAGAAGGGGGCCGCGGTTGTTGAGCAATTTTTTGAAACCGACTTCTGTGTGATGATCTTCTTTGTTCCTGATGCTATGGTGCGTGATGTTGTGGTTCATCATCTTGAGGAACTGGGCAAATGCCCCAAGTCCGCTGGGGTTGGGAAGGGGGCCATTCAGGTCAACCAGGACGTTGGACTGAAGGCATTTTTTGAGTCTATGAGGACGTATTTTTCTGGGCCGAATAAACCGACGGAACCATTGCTTCGCCTCAAGCTCAATGAATTGATTCTCAATGTCCTGATGAGCCCGAAAAACCCGGAGTTGGCGCATTATTTTCGCTCCCTGACAGAGCATGACCGGCCGCCGTTGTCGTCGATCATGGAGGCCAACTTCAGGTATAAGCTATCCTTGGAAGAATTTGCCCGGTTATGTCACCGGAGTCTTTCCTCATTCAAAAGGGATTTTCAAAAGGAGTTCAACGACACACCGGGCCGGTGGATTCTTGATCGGCGCCTTGATTATGCGGCGGCGTTGTTGCGTAGCACGGAGGAGACGAGTATCACCGAGATTTTGTTTCAGGCTGGATTTGAGAATGTTTCTCACTTTAACAAAGCATTTAAAAAGAAATTCGGAGTGTCTCCATCGGTTTACCGCAAGGGCGAGCAGTTATCCTGACCTTCAGGAAAAAGAATCTGGTCTTCTGAGCGAAGCAGACGTGGTGGAATTTGTTAATTTTGGCGCAACTTAACAGTCACATCATGAACACAACAACATCATCATCACATAAGCATTGGATCGAAGCTATCGACAGTCTCGCAACGCAATTTGAGCAATCAGCGGTAGAAAGGGACGGAGACGATTCCTTTGTCAGCGGCAACTACGCTGAACTGAAAAAGCAGCGATTTTTTGCAGCAACGATCCCCAAAAAATTGGGTGGAGGCGGGGTGAAACACTCCGAGATGTGTGATCTGTTGAGGCGTATTGGTCAGTCGTGCGGATCGACTGCTCTTGCTTGTTCCATGCACCAGCACCTTCTCTCTGCCATGATCTGGAAATACAAACAGGGTAAGGGAGGTGAGGAGTTGCTGACCAAGATTGCCGAGGGACAGCCGATTCTGGTAAGCACGGGCGCGCGCGACTGGTTGGAATCGAACGGTGAGATGAAAAAAGTCGATGGTGGATATGAAGTCACGGCAGTTAAACATTTTGCCAGTCAATCGGCAGCGGGTGACATCCTGGTGACCAGTGCGCCGTATGAAGACCCTGATGCTGGCATGAGAGTGCTTCATTTCAGTGTGCCGTTCCAATCGGATGGTCTGTTGGTGATTGAGAATTGGCGGGCCATGGGCATGCGTGGAACGGGATCGCATTCCGTTAAATTGGACAAGGTGTTTGTTCCTGAAGATGCGATTACTTTAAATCGGCCCAAGGGGGAGCTGCATCCGTTTTGGAATGTTATTCTCACCGTGGCGATGCCTTACATCATGAGTGCTTATGTAGGGGTTGCCGAAAAGGCATCGGTCATCGCGATCGAAGCAGTCAAAAATCAAGGTCATCGTAAGCCTCACACAACATCCCAAGTTGGAGAGATGAACAATGCGCTCGCAGCGGCCCAGGTTCAGTGGAAGGATATGGTGCGTATTACGAGCGATCTGGATATTGTGCCGGAGCACCGGGATAGTCATGAGATTCTCACAAGAAAAACCAATGTCAGCCAGGCATGTATTGCAGTGGTGACTAAGGCGATGAAAGTTATGGGTGGGCAAGGGTTTTATCGCAGCTGTGAACTGGAGCGTCTGTTTCGTGATGTACAGGCATCGCATTATCACCCTCTGCAGGAATATGACCAGTATCTGTTTTCCGGTGAGTTTTTGCTGTCGGAGACGGAGGAGTAGGTGCTGGCTGACGAGTTAGATCTTGAGCTTCCGGGATCAGTATTCGGACTTCTGGTCAAAGCTATTTAGCACGGATCAAGCTATTCTCTTAGGTAGAGTCAGGGACTCGCTTTGGCTCAATCTATCCATAAATCTATTAGAAATATGTTACC
>JARFPV010000224.1 GCA_029288115.1 Akkermansiaceae bacterium
GGATAAGAAGGTCTATCAGATCCGATGCGCAGCGACGGGTATTGTCGGCGGGCATCACATCCTGTGGCTGAGGACGGGTGTGGGGAAAAAGCCCGTGCAATTGCAGCTCAACACGCGTGTGTTCAGTACACCCGTCAAATACAAGGGGCTGCCCGTGGTTCAGTTTTTCCCTACCAAAGCTGCTGCTATGGCGGAGAAACCACCCAAACCGATTGCCGAGGTGAAGTTGACGGATCGGTCGGTAATGATGGTATTCCAGCCCAGAAAAGACGCTTCCGGCTACGAGGTGAACACGACCGCGGAGAAAAATTTCCCCTTTGGCTCGTTCCGGGTGGTGAATTTCTCCGAAGATAAAGTCCGCATGGACATGGGCGGAATCAAGAGGGTGATACCTCCCACGAAATCAGCCACCTACCGATTTCCCAAGGGCAACAAGGCGTTGCCGGTCAGTATCATCGTGCGCAGTGAGAAGACCGGTAAGCCACGTTACGTCAGGCGCAGTAACTGGTCGATTGCGCCAACCCAGCGCGAGCTTATATTGCTTTTCCCGAATGCCGGAAACGGACTGGTGCGGGCGAAGCATTTTATCGACTCGAAGATCGAGAAGGAATGAAGAGTAGGATCCCGCAGCTGCGGGATCGACCACCCATGGAATGATCAACCTAAGCACGCAGCAATCACATATCCAGCCGACCCCGCAGGCGCGGGATCCTACTTTTTGCAAAACCACCGAAAAAAACCACACCCTTATCCGTGACATAGTCATCTCTGACGATTAGGTTGTCATCATCATACCCCTCATGAGCAAGCCACAGGACAATCCATCGCCCACAGAAAGTCGGGCTGAAAGCCGGGAGAAATTATCCGACGTCCGCATTTTTGGTGAGGGGACGGTCGCTCAGGTCGTGCAGGCATATCACGAGAAAGATCGTCCGTGGCTGCTCGACCAGCCGGTCTGCGAGCTGCTTGGCCAGCACCACATTGTCCACGCCGGGATCATGCACGGGCAGTTCCCGCTTGAGATTGTGCGCACGGATTTATCCGGCACCTTCATGCTGGCGTGCTTTGGTGGTGAGGGGAAAGTGCTTTCGGACGGTCGCTGGATCACCATCAAGGCGGGGCAGGCGTGTTTGCAGTCGCCATTTGTTGCCAATGCTTTGAAGTGCGTGAAGGGCAAGTCATGGGACTTTTGTTGGGTGCGGTATGTGGAGTCGCGGGATTCAAAGCCGATTATTTCCGAGGTTTCTCCCGTGCGCGGATCCTATCAGGCCGAGCCGCTGCATGTGGCGATTCAGGGGTTGATTGCGGAGTCGACAGGGGCGGCTGTGCCGGCATCGCAGCACCACTGGGTGGAGCTGATCCATCACTACGTGTTACGCTTTGCCCAGCCGCACCAGAAGGACGACAGGTTGTTCAAGCTCTGGCATCAGGTGGAAAAAGACCTGACTGCCGACTGGTCACTCTCGGATTTGTCCAGCGCGTCATTTCTCAGCGAGGAGCACCTGCGCAGGTTGTGTAAGAAGCAGCTTGGCCGCAGCCCGGTGCAGCATCTGACATTCATGCGTATGCAGCGGGCCAGTGAGCTGCTGGCTACGACCGAGCTCAAGGTGGATGCCGTGGCCAACGCCGTTGGCTACGCGAGTGGTGCGCATTTCTCCAATGCCTTCGCCAAATGGGTGGGCATGCGTCCATCGGAATACCGCGACGGGAAATCGGGTGGGGAGTAGGCAGAGACGACGGTACAGGCGGCGGCAGCGATATTCACGATGTGGATTTTGCGCATGTGTTGGTGGAGTGTGCGTATAGACAGATTTGCCGATTCTGATCAGTCTGGGGTTCTGACATGGCTGCTTGTCTTCGTGAGAGGCTTCCAGATGTCGGGATAATAACTACACTGACAAATTATGAAACAAACACAGAAACAAGCGAACAGAAAATGCGTGTATGCACTTTGCACGCTCGCTGGACTGGCAGCTCTTGGGTTCACTGGGTCAGCCCATGGCGCATTAGCTCTGGCTGGAAGCGATATTGATCTGGGAAGTGGTTGGCGCTCGGGCGCCGTTCCTTCCGATATCGACGGCAATGGTGTCCTCGGTTCAGACGGTTATGCCTTCGTGCGCGGGCCTCTTGAGATCGTCAATCCTAGTTACGGGACCTTGAGCGGCAACGGTACGAGCGTCTTCAATGGAAATACAAGTTACGCGGACGTCGATGATCCCCTGACGACGCCTGGAGGCGCGCCGACCACTGTGGATAGTGGCACTTGGAATCCGAACACCGGCACAGGCAACGAGGTAGGATCGGCAATTGCGACCCTGACTCTGAACCGCGATCTCGCCGCAGGCGAGACGATCCGCGTCGGCGTGATGGTCGATAATCTCGACCACGTGAATTGGAACCCGCAGTCGATTCGCGTGGCGGATAGCAGCGGAGGAAACAGCGGGCAAATTGCGCTGGCAAACCCGACAGAAAACCAAATCCCAGATTGGTACTACTTCGACGTCACAGGACTCACGAATGGAGCGACTGTTGACATCTTTGCGACCGGCGGGGTCAACGGCGGAGCTACAATTGGTGCTATCAGCCTCGATAGCGTCGTCGTCCCCGAGCCATCCTCCAC
>JARFPV010000246.1 GCA_029288115.1 Akkermansiaceae bacterium
GGATAAGCTCTCCGTCTTCCGTGCTCGTAAGATCCAGCGTTTCCTCACCCAGCCATTCCACGTGGCGGAGGTCTTTACCAACGTGCCCGGCGTGCTTTGCCCGATCGAGGACACTGTCAAAGGTTTCGCCGAGATTCTCGACGGAGAACACGATGACGTTCCCGAGGGTAACTTCTACATGAAGGGCTCCATCGACACCGTCGACACCGGCAAGTAAGCAATTCTTCATTCTGCAATCCTTCATTCGTTCATTCCAATGCTTCATCTCGAAATCGTCACCCCGGAGAAGAAAATCTTTTCCGATACTGTGGAGAACGTTTACCTGCCTTCATCCGAAGGTGAGATGGGTGTGTTGGAAATGCACGCCGCTCTCGTTACCCCGATTCAGCCGGGTGAACTGCGCTATCTCAAGGACGGTAAAGTCGAAGAACTCGCCGTCGGTGAGGGTTTTGTTGAAGTGACTCAGGAAAAAGTCTCCGTACTCTGTGACCTCGCTATTGCCGGACACGACATCGATGAGGATGCCGTCGAGAAAGCCATGGCACGTGCCCACGAGGCACTTGAGAAGGCCGAGCACGAGGACGCCGAGGACATCGCTGCACTGCAGGCGGTCATCGCCAAGTCAATGGCCCAGCTCAAAGTGAAGCGGCGCCACCGCAAGGTCTAGGGTCTAACGCAGGATTTCCGAACCTAACATTTTTAAGCCCCGTCGCCTTCCAGGTAGCGGGGCTTTTTTGATCACAGCAAATCAAGTAATTCCAGATGGTTCGAAAGAATGCAAGCCGCGAGGAATACTGTGTTGTTTTTGCGCTTACCTTCTTCCAACAGACCTTTTCCCGCCAAGACTAACCAAAATCAGTGAGAGCAGTTTGATAAGTAATCCTGTGGCTGTTCTGGTGGCTTTTGAATGTGAAATCATACTACAAATCCAATGGGATTCTCCACGACCCATATGGTGTTTTCAGCCAATATTGGGCTGGGTGGACGTTTGTCCATGAATGTAAGTCTTCTACTTATCAAACAATTCGTGGTCGGGATCACCGGCTGAGATGAGGTAGGCGAGGAGGTCGAGGACGTCGTCTTCGGTCATGGTGTTGATGAGTCCGGGGGGCATCATGGAGACGGTGCTGGGTTCGATGGATTTGATCTTCTCGGCGGGGACATGGGTGACGGTGCTGGGGGTCATCATGTCGGTGTTAACCCAGTAGGTGTTGCCTTTCATGTTCATGATGCGACCGCTGACGACTTTGCCGTCTTTGAGGTTGAAATTGGTGGCGCCGTATTGGTCGCTGATTTCTTTGCCGGGATTGATGATGGCTTCGAGGAGGTCGCGGGGGCCGAATTTGCCGCCGACGCTGGTGAGATCTGGTCCGACGGCGCCGCCTTCGCCGTTGAAGCGGTGGCAGGCGTAGCAGGCACCGGCACCGGCCATTTGGCGTCCGTTTTTATAATTGCGGCCGCCTTCGAGTCCGGCACCGAGCCAGGGCTTGAAATCCTCCATTTTGTAGTTTTTGACGAACTTGCGAGCCTTGAGGGTGAATTGCGGGGTGTTGTCCTTAGGAGCGGTGTTGATGAGTTTTTTGAGAGCGGGGGTGAGGTCGCTTTTCGGGACGGAGGCGATCGCGTGTTTTTTGATATCGGCGAGATAGTTTTTGAGTCGGGCACCACCACTGTAGTTGCCGGAGAGGACGAACCATTGGAAGTATTTTTCGCGGAGTTCGGGTGTCCATCCTTGTTTGAGGTGACGCAGGTTGAGGGCGTAGCCGATGAGTTCTTCCTGGCCGGAGGCTTCGACCAGAAGTTTCATGCCTTTTTCGACGGCGGAGGGAGCTTCGAGGAAGGCCATGAGGGCGGAGAGGTCGCGATTTTCCTCAGGGGTGCGAGCGGGATAGATTGCGTCGAGGTAGGTGATGAGTTTGGGTTTGAGGTCGGGCTTGGGTTGGCCGCCTCGGGTGAGTGTGAGGGTGGTGGCTCGGAGGATGTCGAGTCGGAGTTGGCGTGATTTGATCGCGCCGTAGTCAAAGGCGAGGATCTTATTGAGGATGAGGGACGCAGAGTTTTTTGCGTCGGATCGAGCCAGAGCGATAAGAGCGGCGCTGGCGATGGTGGGATTCTTTTCGTTTTGGATACGCGCTTTCCAGGTGGAGACGGGTTGTTTTTCGAGGGCGGCGCGGGCGGCGTGCCGGATGCCGCGGTCTTTGGAGCCAAGGGATTTCCAGATGTGATCAAGCTGATCGGAGTTGGCTTTGGGAGCGTCTTTCTGGAGCAAGGCTTCGAGGGTTTGGCGCTCTTTGCGCTCGGCTTCACCGCCAGCGATGGCGGGAGCGGGTGCGGTGGATTCAGAGCCGATGTAGGTAACACGATAGAGTCCGGATTGGACACGGCGACCACCGACGGTGATGTACATGGCGCCATCGTTAGGGTTGATGAGGATGTCGGTGAGGGGAAGAGGTTGCGCGGAGGCGAATTCTTCAAAAGTGCCGGTGTAGGTCGAGCCCTGTGGAGTCATGTGGACGGCGTAGAGTTTGCCGTAGGACCAGTCGCAGATGAAGAAGGCGTTCTGGTATTTGGCGGGGAATTTTGCGCCGTAGCCGAAACAGACACCTGTCGGCGATCCGGGGCCGATGTCGGTGACGGCTCCGAAGGTGTCGCTGCAGTAATCCATGAATTTTCCGGATCCGGTGCGCCATCCGTAGTCGGCGCCGTCAATGACGTGGTTGACGCGGGTGGGTCGATACCAAGGGGTGTTAAGATCCCATTCCATGTCGGCGTCGAAGGTGAAGAGTTGGCCGGCGCGGTTGTAGGCGGCGTCGTATTGGTTGCGGAAGCCGGTGGCGATGACGTCCCAGGATTTGCCTTCGGGATCAATCTGCGCAAAGTGGCCGAGTGGGGCTTCGGCGCCTTTCATGAAGTGCTGGAGTGAGGGAAGCAGTTGGTCTTCGCCCCAGAGTTCCGGAACACGGGAGTGGGTGCGATCTTTAGGGAGCTGGGTCTGGTTGCCCATGACGACGATGAGGTGCTTGCCGTCGGGTGCAGGGAGGATGGCATGAGGGCCATGTTCGCCGCCGGAGGCGTTGAGTTTTTTAATGGTTTTGACGGTGTCGAACTGGTCGTCGCCATCTGTGTCGAGGAGGCGGAAGACACCTGATCCGGTGCCGCTGTGACGGGAGTTGACGACGACGTAGAGGCTGTCGAAAGCGTAGCAGAGTCCTTGGGCGTGGCCGACGTTAGGGAGTTTGAGGAGCTTGGCCTTGTCCTTTTTGGGTTTGGGGGCGTCTTTGCGAGCTTTGGTTTTGTCCGCGGAGTAGGTGATTTGCTCGATCGATTTGGGATCGAGAGGTTTGCCTGCTTCGGGGATTGGGAAGCGGAAGATGCCGCCGTATTGATCGCTGACGATGAGTCGGTTTTTGTTGTCCTGGCACATGGCAACCCAAGAGCCTTGTTTCTCGGCGGGAACTGAATAGAGGAGTTCGATCTTGAATCCATCAGGGAGTTTGATGCGATCAGCTGGGGTCGCGCTGAATTGAGCGGTGGCGATTGCCGGGAATAGGAGAACAAGGAATATGAGTTTCATGTGAAGTTTCTTAGTCGGTTCGTTTTTTCGATCGGCTCTGCCAAGCCGTCGGGTGGATGATCAATCCCTTTATCACCCCATGCAAGCCTTTCCGGACATCTCGCTCAAAAAGCAAATTCCTAGCAGTAATCCCACGCTGGACATGCCTTTCCCGCTCCCCTAGTTTTCAGAAATGAAGTTCCTCTTTTTTCTCCTATTCCCTTTCGTCGTTTTTGCCGAAGATAAGCGTCCCAATATCGTCTTCTTCTTTACCGACGACCACGCCCCCCACGCCATTGGCGCCTACAACGGTATTTTCAAATCCGTCAATCCCACCCCCGAGATCGACAAGCTTGCCGCCGAAGGGATGCTGTTCGAAAACTCCTTCTGCACCAACTCCATTTGCGGCCCCTCACGTGCCGTGATCATGAGTGGCAAGCACAGCCATAAAAATGGCTTCATGAACAACGGGAACTCTTTCGACTGGAATCAACAGATCTTCCCCAAGATCCTCCGCGCAGCTGGATACCACACCGCCCTCTATGGAAAATCCCACCTCAAGGGCAAACCCCAGGGATTCGATTCATGGGCCGTTCTGCCCGGACAGGGAGACTACTACAACCCCGCTATGATCACGCCCGAAGGTCGCAAGGTCATTCAAGGATATTGCACCGACATCGTCACCGACATGGCCATCAAGTTCGTCAAGGAATCCAAGGCTCTCGGCAAGCCCTTCATGCTCATGTGCCAGCACAAGGCCCCCCACCGCACCTGGATGCCCGCCTTGCGTCACCTTCATCTCTATGACGACATCGAAATTCCCGAGCCCGACACTCTCTTTGATCAATACGAAGGCCGCATTCCCGCTCAGCATCAGGAAATGGAAATCGACCGCCACATGTATCTCGATCACGACCTCTTCGTCGATACCACCCCGGATCTCAAGGTTCCAAAACAACGTCGCCCGTCCGAAGACCGCTCCGGCTGGCACAACATGAAGCGCATGACTCCCGAGCAACTCAAGACCTGGCGTGCCGCATACGGCCCCAAGGACAAGGCTTTCCGGGAAGCAAAGCTCACCGGTCGTGACCTCGTTCGTTGGAAATTTCAGCGCTACGCCAAGAACTACCTCCGCAGTATCAAAGGCGTTGATGAAAACCTCGCCCGCCTTCGCAAGACCCTCGAAGAGGAAGGCCTCGCCGACAACACCGTCTTCGTTTACTCCTCCGACCAGGGATTTTACATCGGCGATCATGGCTGGTACGACAAACGCTGGATGTACGAGGAATCCTTGAAGATGCCCCTCATCGTTTCCTGGCCCGGCGTCATCAAACCCGGATCCCGCAACACCAACCTCGTCCAGAATCTCGACTACGCCCAGACCTTCCTCGAAATGGCGGGTGCCAAGACTCCCGACGACATGCAGGGCGCATCGCTTGTCCCCCTCCTCAAAGGCAACACCCCCGACGACTGGCGCAAATCCATCTACTACCACTACTACGAGTATCCCTCCTCCCACCAAGTCCCCCGCCACAATGGCATCCGGACCGATCGTTACAAACTCATTAACTTCTACGAATTCGGCGAGTGGGAATTCTACGACCTCAAGACCGACCCCGATGAACTCAAAAACCTCTACGGTAATCCCGAAAAGAAAGAACTCATTGAAGGCATCCGCAAACAACTTCTTGCCCTGCAAAAGAACTACGACGACACCACCGTGCTCGAAGAAAAACCGCAAGAGTGGCAGACAAAAATGCGCACCACCACCAGCGTCAAAACCAAGGCCGAATTCCGCCCTCGCGTGAAGTAGGTAAATTCTCCGGCTTTCGTTCACACGATCAAACCCGAACACCTCACTCAAAAAGCAAATTTCTAGCAGTAGGATTCTGAAAGGCTATACTTCCAAAAACGTATACCGCGAATAGGTGAATCAAAAACTCTATCTTATCCTGCCGTTCCTGCCGTTGTCGCTTTTGGCCGGTCCGGCCGACCGTGCGGACTGGAGCAGCTACAATCACAATGAAAGCGGCAGCCGCCATAACGCTGCCGAAAAACATTTATCGGTAGAGAATGTTTCCAACTTGATGGTCAAGTGGCAATTTCCTGCCAAAGAGGCAGACTTCAAGATTGGTGCGATCCATGCGACTCCCGCCGTTGTCGATGGTTATGTTTATTTTGGGACTTCCACCTTCGCTCGCTTCTACCGCCTCAAGCCGAATGGTGAACTAGACTGGATGTACACTCCCGCGATCGGAAATAAAAAACAACCGACCTCAAAAGATTCCAGGCTCCTAGTTCCCTGGCTGGGGATCTACAGCTCTGCCTTAGTCACAGAAGATTCCGTTTATTTCGGCGACACGAACGGCGTGGCCTATTGTCTCGATAAAGAAACGGGTAAGGAAAAATGGAAATTCAATACCAAGTCTGGAGACTTTCCCTGTGCCCATGAAGCGAATCTGCTGATGGGCTCACCTATCAAAGCGGGAAAACTCATCATCTTCGCCGGTGGTGCTTATGAGCATGCCAAAGCCGAGGAAAAAGGATATCGCTGCTGCAACGGACGAGGTTTTGTGTTGGCTTTCGAGCCACAGAGTGGGCGACTTGTTTGGAAATATTTAGTAGGGCCGAAACCTGAAAAGTTCGACCCACCACTAAAGATGCAAACAGTCTGGGGCGAGAGAACCTTTCATTACGGACCATCAACCAGCTCAGTTTGGTCGACACCATCATACGACCCAAAGTCTAACAGTGTTTTCTTTGGAACTGATGTTCATAACTCGCCGCGAAGACCGACAAAGGAAGACCCTCGCAACTACACGCCTCACTCAGCCGCTGTGATCTCAGTAAGTGCTACTACCGGAAAGGAGAAGTGGGTGTCGCAAATAACCAAAGGCGATGTGTGGAACCAGACGTTGCCAAGCTACGACCCCAAGACGGGTTACAAAGACCAGTCAATTGGGGATACACCTAAAATTGTGGAAACTGTTCTTGATGGTAAAAAAGTTAGAGTCGTTGGCAGCGGTTCAAAGAATGGTGGATTCTATATCATGGATTTGAATAATGGAAAAATACTGGCAAACACTCCCATCTACACCGGACCCCCATCAGACAGTCCGAAGACCAATCCTCGAACACTAGCTCTGCCAAGTCCGATGGGCGGTATTCAGTCGGGCTGCGCCACCGATGGGAAGGCGTTTTTCACCAATGGTATCGACTCTATCTTCAAGGGCACGAACACAAGGAAAAGGTATGGGCCTCCGAGTGGAGGTCGGGTCACATCCATTAGTACGAATACAACATCCCAGAACTGGCGTCATGAGCGCCCCAAAGTTCCGTGGGTTGGTGGTACCAAAGAGAAGCCGCAGTTTACTAACACGGGAGATCCTGTTGCTTCTGGGATTGCTATTGCAAACGGCTGTCTGTTTTTCACCACGATGTCTAGTAACAAACTGATAGCTCTGGACATGGCCTCTGGGAAGGTGCTGAAAGAAGTCTACCTGGGGCCAGTTCTCTGTTGGCCCTATGTCTCACTAGGCAGAGTGTATGTAGGAACGGGATATGTTATTTTTAGTCTGCATCCGTC
>JARFPV010000268.1 GCA_029288115.1 Akkermansiaceae bacterium
GATTACTGAGGAACTCAAACACTACCGCACCGTGGTCGATCCTCACACGGGCAATCTTTACCGCCAGCTGTCCCACGTCACCGTGGAGGAGCGCGCACGCACGACCATCAAATTCAAAGACAATCTAGTCACTTCGCTCACTAGAAAGAAAAACCACGGACCCGGCAAAATCCGCATCGTTCCCGCCCCCGTGATTTTCCACTGGTAATGCCTATGGAGGGTGGACACTCCTGTCCACTGGCTGCGTGGAAATCCTGCCTCACAACACAGGCTTATCCTTTGATCTCGGACGCATTCTGGCGGAAAATATCTCTGCCCTTTTTTCCAGCGGGATGCCGTCGTAGACCGTGGCAACGAGCTCCTTGACTTTGCGAGCCGTCTTCGACTTCTCATTCCATGAAAAGACGAGAGTTCTACCGAGACGTCGCGTCACTAGCACCCGCACTCCCTCAAATTTGTCCAGCTGACGTTGCACAGACTCCAATGAAAGCTCCATGTCAGCAGCAATACCCCTTCCATACCCTTCCCCATAATGATACAAGTACAGCAACACCCCTTCCGAAGTGCGGCTACCAAAGAGTTCCTGCAATACTGTCCGAATTTTCATTGACTTGTTTATACAGTCATATGACCTTTTTATCAAGTCTTAACTTTTCACCCTAAAATGACCCCTCCCTCCTGGAAAAGCTGCACCGAGAAAGATCTATGGCAATACGTTGCTTATCATCTGGAGCGAAACGGCATTGAATCCGTGCTCGTCGGAGGTGCTGTTGTAGCCATCTATACCGAGGGGCTCTACCAGTCGGCCGACCTCGATCTTGTCCCCGATGAATTTCAACGCTCAAAAATCGCATGCGTCCTTGAGCAAATCGGTTTTATGCCCAGCAAAAGCCGCTATTTCATCCATCCCGAGTGCACACACTTGTTTCTTGAGTTCCCTCCGGGTCCAGTAGAACTTGGTGACGAGTGCCCGGTCACCCCAGATACGATCGAACACCATGGGCAATCTCTCAAAATTCTGTCCCCAACGTCATGTGTCAAAGACCGTCTGGCAGGATACATCCATTGGAAATCACGCGACTACTTTGATCAGGCCCTCCTAGTATGCCTCCGGCAATCTGAGAGAATCGACTGGCAATCAATTCGAAACTGGTGCCAGGATAGCCAAACCACCACCAGAAAATATCTGTCACAAATCCTCGCCCTGCGGTCAATTGATGGTGAGAATCGAACTAAGCCCACCTCAATATGATTACCAAAACCACCTATTTCACCATCGTTACCTCGCTCGCGTTTGCCATGATCGCATCTGCTGCCGAGCACAAGAACCTCAAAGCTTTCCCAGCTGCCGCCGACGGCATGGAACGTCACGTGATCGTGCTGCCACACAAGGAACGCGGTGAAGAAAACGCGTTCAAGGTAGAACTCATCGCTGGCAAGCAAATGATGACCGATGGGGTCAATCAGGTACGTTTGGGCGCGAACATCGAGGCAAAACCCCTCAAGGGCTGGGGGTTCACCTACTATGAGGTAGCGAAGTTTGGCCATGCGATGTCGACAAGAATCGGCGTCCCTCCCAACACGCCCAAGGTAAAAAAATTCGTCAGTGGCAGCCCTTTGATCATCCGCTACAATAGCCGGATACCTATCGTCATCTACACCCCCAAAGGTGGCGAAGTGCGCTACCGCATCTGGCGCGCAGGGGAAAAGTTCGAGGTCGTGAAAAAGGGCTAAAAGCCATCTCATAAATGCCGCCCCGGTGATTTTCCACTGGTAAAGCGAGATAGGTTTGGTGCAGTCTCCCGCCCATGCCAAACGAAGCGTCTCCCCTCACCATCGCAGCTGTCGGCTGCGGGTCCCGTGCTAGAACCTATTTGGAAATCGCCGTCGGTCTGGGTGATCGGTACTCCGTCGTCGCAGGTGCCGATCCTGTCCCGGAGAGACGTGAAACCCTACAGAAAATCTCCAACAACCCGGAGTTCAGAGCCTTCGAATCAGCTGACGAGTTACTCGCGGAAGACCGCATGGCAGATGTCGCTTTCATTGGCACCCAGGACAACTATCATTTCGAACCCGCTAAGAAAGCACTTGAGAAAGGATACCACCTGCTGCTGGAAAAGCCTGCCGCGCAAACGCTTGAGGAGACCCTCGAACTGACCGAGCTGGCCAAAAAGTATGACCGTAAGATTCTGCTCTGCTTTGTCCTGCGCTACACCCCATTTTACTCAAAGGTTCACGAAATCATTCGCTCCGGTCAATTGGGCGACATCATCTCCATGCACGCCCATGAGGGAGTCGATGCCTGGCACCACGGGCACTCCTACGTGCGCGGCCACTGGGCAAAAACAGGTGAGAGCACCCCGATGATCATCGCCAAGTGCAGTCACGACACGGATTATATCGCATGGCTGTTAGACAGCCAGTGCAAGAGCGTCAGCTCTTACGGAAGACTCTCGTATTTTAATCAGTCGAACGCACCAGAAGGCGCCACTGCCCGCTGCACTGACGGGTGTCCGCACGCTGCTCCTCAAGGAGGCAGCTGTATGTATGATGCCCACCACTACCTGGACAAGCAGGAGCGCTGGCTCAGAATGATCTACCCACACCCCACCGAGCGCACCAAGGAAGAGGTCGCCGAATGGTTGAAGACCTGCCCTTGGGGACGCTGCGTCTGGAAGTGTGACAACGATGCTGTCGATCACCAGGTCGTGAACATGGACTTTGAAAACGGCAGCACCGCCAGCCTGACCATGACGGCATTCGATTGCGGTAGGGCGCTAGAGGTTTTTGGAACCAAGGCATGCCTACGCGGTGGAGATGAGCACAAAGTCATCTCAGGTCACGACATCAGCATCCGCGACCATGAAAGCGGAGACACTAAATTTATTGATCTGGATGAAATCAATGACGACGGCTACCAAGGCCACGGTGGAGGCGACTTCGGACTGGTCAATGCCATGGACGCTATTTTCCGTGGTGAGGGCTCGGAGAGTTCACTCATCGAGAACTCCGTGGAAGGGCACATCATTGGATTCGCCGCCGAGCAATCACGCTTGAATGGAGGCAAGCCAATTGAACTGAATCGCTGATACCGCTTAATCGTATGAAATTTCCCATTCTCCTGATCACTTTGGCGCTCGCAGTTCCGCAGGTTGTTTTTTCACAGTCGCCTAAAGTCGGAGATGATGCGCCGGATTTTGAGCTTAAGGGCAGCGATGGGGTTGTACACAAGCTCTCCAATTTCAAGGGAAAAAAAGCGGTCGTCGTAGCTTGGTTTCCAAAAGCGTTCACCGGCGGATGAACTGCCGAATGCGTGTCGTTCCGTGAGAATGGCAAACTGATCAAAGCCTATGACGTCGCATACTTCACCGCGAGTTGTGACCCAGAGGAAACGAACAAGAAATTTGCGGCTTCACTCAAGCTCGATTATCCGATCCTCAGCGATCCTACACGCAAAACGGCACTAGCCTACGGCTTGTTGACCGGAGAGGGTCGCCACCCAAAACGCTGGACGTATTTCGTTGGAAAAAATGGAAAGATCCTCGCCATCGATAAGCAGGTTAAAGCTGGCAAACACGGAGCTGCCGTAGCTCAAAAGCTGGCAGAGCTCAAAATCGAAAAGGTCAAATAGCTCCTTTGTGCCAAAGCCACCTGATTAAGGCTTTGCCGGCACAAGCCTGATTACAGAGTCGGGACTGTTGAGGACTACGTAGACAAACCCGTCAGGCCCGCAGGCGACATCGCGCACTCGGCCAAGCCCCTTGAGAATGACTTCCTGCTCGGTGACTTTTTTGTTTACCAACCGCAGTCGTCTCACTTCCTGTTGTCGAAGGGCACCCACTAACAGGTCGTTTTCCCATCCAGGAAATACCTTGCTGTTATAAAAATCGAGTCCGCAGGCGGCAATACTCGGGGTCCAGTGTATCACCGGCTGATCCATACCTTCTTTGGCTGTCAACGCCGTCATCGGGCTACCATTGTAGTTCATGCCATAGGTGATTACCGGCCAGCCGTAGTTGTGCCCTTTCTGAATCAGGTTGAGTTCGTCGCCGCCGCGTGGACCATGTTCGGTGCTGTAGATTGAAGCATCACGAGGGTCGAGTGCAAGCCCCTGTGGATTCCGGTGACCGTATGTCCAGACACCTTTGACCACATCTTTTTTGCCAACAAACGGATTATCCTTCGGCTCGCGACCATCATCGAACAACCGGTAGATCTTGCCTTTAGGATTTGATAAATCCTGCACTTCCATCATACCGCCACGTTCACCAATAACAAAAAAGATGTATCCATCCTTAAACACAAAACGAGTCCCGAAGTGGACACCACTGGTGCTGTAGAATTTCTTGTCCGCTTTCCAGATCCACTCCTGATCAACCCACTTACCGTTTTTTATCTTACCACGTACTACCGCAGTGATCGTATTGACGCGTGGCTTTTTCTTGGAACCCTTTCCTTTTGCTTTGGGATTGGCTTTGGGTTTACTGGCCTCACCAGGATGTGACGCATCAGCGAAACCAAGGTAAATCCAGCCGTTGTCTTTATAGTCCGGATGGATTGCCACTTCCATCATACCGCCTTGACCTTGATGGATCACCTTGGGTGTTCCCTGAATCGGATTCGGGTGGAGTGTCCCGTCAGCATTGATAACTCGCAAATTGCCCGGCCGCTCGGTAACCAGCTTACTTCCATCCGGCAGGAATGCGATCGCCCATGGAATCTCCAGGCCTTTTTCCACCACTGTTTCTACGGTGTAACTCGCATGCTTGGTCGTGGTCACTTTCCCGGGCACCGGTTTGGGAAACTCGATCCCTTTGATACGAAATGCTTTTTCTTTTTCGCGGATGTAGATGACTAGGGACCGAATTTGCTCAGCGCTTATCGTGTCTTCCCATGGCATCATACCCAACTCGACATTACCTTTGGCAATGGACTTAAAAATTTCCGCATCTGTCGCCCCATACTTCCACTTTCCATCAACTAGAGACCCGCCAACACCTTCATGAAGATCCTGCCCGTGGCATTGTGAACACAGCGCCATATAGAGCTTATCCACCTTCATTTTGGAGTAATCAGGCACATCATCAGCCACGGCCAAGCCACCTAATAAATAAACCACCGCTAGTCCGATTACAGTTTTCATACTAAGGGCAATCTTAACGCTGCCACCATATCCGACAAGACACAAGTCTGTCTCTTATACACATCTCCGAGCCCACGAGACTTGAATCCAAATCGCGGATGACGAGTTGTGGATTAAAAAAGAGGGGGGG
>JARFPV010000278.1 GCA_029288115.1 Akkermansiaceae bacterium
GCACAGGATTGCCCCCGAGCTCGCAAAAGAACTCCTTCACCTCCTCGTTATGCACGATGAGGATGCAGGTGATCAGTTCATACCCAAAATGATCTGGTATGCCTACGCTCGCTTTGCCGATGAGGATCTCGATGAAGCCCTGAAGCTCGCACTCAAAAGCAAGCTCCCAGAGTTTTCCAACTCCGTATTCTGGTATGCCGCCCGCAAGGATCTGGATAAAGCCGTAGCCTACGCGAATCAGCTCCCTGACCCCAAACAGGTTTCGCATTTCATAGCCATCGTGCACCAAGTTCTCAGTGGCAAGAAATCGGCAAATCCCCCAGCTGGCTGGGAGCAACTTATTCTCAAGGCCGACGGCGATCCGACGACACAAAAGCACTTCACCGCATTGAACCGAATATTCCACGGACAAGCCTCGGGCAAAGAAACACCGGCTCAACGCATCACCCGAGGCAAAGCCGCTTTTATGATCTGTGCTGCCTGCCACGCCCCCGGCAAGGATCAACCCGGCCCCTCGTTAGAAGAAATCGCAAAGGTCTTCACCAACAAAACCGACATCATCAACTGGGTGAAAAAACCCGGCAAGAAACGCGACAAGTATCCCGCCATGCCCGCCTTTAATCATATGGAACAAAAGGACCTGGAGCTCATCGCCGAATACCTGCTTGAACTCAACAAATCACCCAAAAAATAGCCTCTGGCTATTCACTCACACCCACCAAGGTGGATACCACATAAATCAATGTGGATAGATTTGACCTGAGTCACCCGTATCGGTAAATTCCACACACCTAGCATCATGATCAAAACCATCCTCACAGCCAGCATCTGCCTATCCGTCGCCGCCACTTCCACCACCGCCGAGGTACCCGAAATCAAAACCTTGGAAATCGGCGCCAAGGCTCCGGACTTCTCCCTACAAGGCACCGACGGGAAAACCTACACCCTGGACACCTTCAAAAAAGCCAAGTACCTGGTCGCGGTCTTCACCTGCAACCACTGCCCGGACGCCATTGCCGCAAGGGACAAAATCAATCAGTTCGCTATCGACTACAAAAGCAAGGGAGTCGAAGTCGTCGCCATCTCAAGCGCCTCCCCCAAAGGTCTCCAACTCTGGGAAAATGGCCATTCAAAATACAGTGATGATTTCGAGTCCATGAAGCTCGTCGCCAAGGAGCACAAGCTGACCCACCCCTACCTCTACGACGGGGAAACCCAGAAAACATCCATCGCCTACGGTGCCGTCGCAACACCACACGTGTTTATCTTTGGCCCTGATAGAAAACTTCGCTACCAGGGGCAGTTTGATAATGGCAAGCGCGATCCCGGCCCTGCAAAAAAGAAAACCGTCATTAATACCATCGACGCCCTGCTTGCTGGCAAGCCCGTGCCTGAAACCAAAACCCGCGTCTTCGGCTGCTCCACCAAGTGGCACTGGAAAGATAAACTCGTCGCCGCCGAGAAAAAGGAATGGGAGTCCCGCCCGGTAACAGTCGAAGCCATGGACGCCACACTGGCCAAGACCATCGCCGCGAACAAGACCCGGAAATACCGCCTCGTCAACATCTGGTCCACCAGCTGCGGCCCATGCATCCAGGAGTTCCCAACCCTGGTCAGAGCCTACCAATTCTACACCCAGCGCCCGTTCGAGCTCATCACCATCTCCACCGACCCGAAGGCAGACAACGCAAAGGTGCTCAGGTTCCTCAAGGACCAGCACCTGCCCGTCTCCAAATGGACCCAGAAAAGCATCGATAAAGAAGGCCGAAAAACAAACAACTACCACTTCCAAGGCGACGACCTGGATGACCTCGCCAAAGCCATCGACCCTAAGTGGCAAGGCCCGATGCCCCACTCATTCATCATCGCCCCAGGCGGTGAAGTGGTGTGGCGCAAAACTGGCGCCGTGGAAATCTTTGAGCTGCGTAGCGCCATCCTCGACGCCATCAACGGCAAAAAACCGGCCCAAAAAAAATGAGCTTATCGCCCCATGATAAGCCTCTCCGCAAGACCGCGAGGTTCATAGCAGCATAGAC
>JARFPV010000291.1 GCA_029288115.1 Akkermansiaceae bacterium
GGTGTGCACTGGCCGCAGGATTCGTGGGCGTAGAAGTGGTTCAGGTTATTGAGCACCCAGGAGATTTTGCGTGAGTCATCCATCACGATCACGCCGCCGGAGCCTGCCATTGAGCCGCAGGCTGCCATGGTGTCGAAGTCCATCGGGATGTCAAAAAAGCTGATTTCTTTCTGATCGTCACCTTTGCCAATCTTGTATGTTTCTTCGCAACGCAGAATTTTTGCGGATGATCCACCTGGGATGCAGGCTTTGAACGTTCTGCCGTCGAGTGGGCCACCACAAACGTCGTTGAGCAGTTCGCCCATGGTGATTTTTCCGACTTCGACTTCGTAGTAGCCGGGTTTTTTCACGTCACCTGAAACGCAGAGGATGCGTGTGCCTGTGTTGCGTGGGGTGCCGAGTTTGGCGTATTCCTCACCACCCATTTCGATGATGTGTTTGACGTGGCAGAGTGACTCGACGTTGTTGACGATGGTTGGCGCCATGTAGAGGCCGAGGGCTGCGGGGAAATACGGTGGTTTAATACGTGGGTAGGGGCGCTTGCCTTCGAGCGACTCGATCAGGCCGGTTTCCTCACCGCAGATATAGGCGCCAGCGCCGCGGTGGACGTAGATTTCAAGATCAAATCCCGAGCCGAGGACATCTTTGCCTACGAAGTTCTTCTCGCGGGCTTCCTCGATGGCTTTCTCCATGAGGATGGCGGCTTCAGGAAATTCCTCGCGCATGTAGATGTAGGCGGTGTGGGCGCCGACAGCGAAAGCTGAGATGACCATGCCCTCGATGAGCTGGTGCGGGTCCTGGTGGACGATGTAGCGGTCCTTGAAGGTGCCGGGCTCGGACTCGTCACAGTTACAAATCAGGTAAACGGGCTTGGTGTTGTTAGGTGGGATGAACCCCCACTTCACGCCTGTAGGGAAGCCGGCGCCGCCGCGACCGCGAAGGCCGGATGCTTTCACCTCATTGGTGATCTCACCTGGCTCCATCTTGATTGCTTTTTTCAACTGCTCGTAACCGCCGTCGTTGATATAGCATCCAATTGATGGATCCCAGCCGACACGGTCAACATTTTTGAAAATCAGACGGTGCTCACGTGGGTCTGGCTCTTTGCCGGGGAGATATTGGATTTCGCTCATGGGACGGGAAAATTAATCGTTATATTTGCCAAGCAGATTTTCGGCCTTATCAGGAGCCACGGCCTCGTGGAAATCGTCATTGACCAAGCAGACCGGGCCGGTTCCGCAGGAGGCAAGGCATTCGGCGAATTCAACCGACCATTTTCCGCAGGGAGAAACGGCGATCGGGTTATGGTGTGAGTCGCTTTTTGAGCGATCAATACCAGTGAGTTCACAAATGCGATCCATGAGTTCGGCAGAGCCTGCCATGGCGCAGGATAGTGTGCGGCAGACCCGGAAGTGGAACTTGCCTGGGGCGTGTTCTCGCAGACCGGGGTATAACGATACAACCTCATAGACCTGCATTGGTTCTAGGCCGAGTTTTTGGGCGACCCACTCGGTGGCTTCTGGATTGATGAAGCCAAAGTTGTGCTGGATGATGTGCAGCAGGGGAAGGACGGCAGAGCGTTTCTGATCGTCGGGGTAGTGACTGATGCGCTCATCGGCCTCCGCCTCAATCTCAGGCGTAACGGCAAAAGGTGGAAAGGTTGTGGTGGTTTCCATTTTTGAAATACTAAATGACTTTATCGATCACATTCTCCCATGACGAAATCAAGCGAGCCGAGGATGGCGGGCACATCGGAGACCATGTGGCCAGGGATCATGTGTGCGAGAATTGAGAGATTCACAAAGGACGGGGAACGAATCTTCATGCGATGGGGGACGCCGCCGCCTTTGGAGTTGATGTAAAATCCGAGTTCGCCTTTGGGGTTTTCCGCGGCGAAATAAACTTCGCCTTCAGGGGCGTCAATGCCCTGTGTGGCGATGATAAAGTGGTGAATTAGCTCCTCCATACTGGTGAGCACCTTTTCCTTGGCGGGGAGTAAGTTCTTTGAATCGGCAATGTTGACCGGGCCATCAGGAAGATTTGCCAACAACTGGCGGATGATACGAATCGACTGACGCATTTCCTCCATGCGAACCAGATAGCGGTCGTAGGAATCGCCATTCTCTCCCACGGGGATGTCGAAGTCGTATTGCTCGTAGCCGAGGTAGGGGTTGTCTTTGCGTAAGTCACGAGTGATGCCGGAACCACGTAGGTTTGGCCCGGTAAGCCCCCATGAAATGGCGTCCTCGGCTGTGATGTTGCCTACGTCCACCATGCGGTTCAGGTAGAGCTTGTTGCGATCAAGCAGTTTGGAGATCTCATCGATGCTTACCTCGCACTCATCGAGGAATTTCTCTACGCGACCAATAAAGCCTTCAGGTAAGTCACGTATTTGCCCACCCACGCGCGTGTAGGATGTGGTGAAGCGTGCACCCGTAAGTTGTTCGCAGAGGTTGTAGACTTTCTCCCTCTCGGTGAATGTGGATAGGAATACGGTCATGGCACCCACGTCCA
>JARFPV010000340.1 GCA_029288115.1 Akkermansiaceae bacterium
ATGCTGTAGGATCCGGAGATTCACTTACGATTCATTTCTGGGCTGTCCAAACGGGTGGAACCCCGACCACCGGTAATTCATGGATTACCAATAACCAGGGCTGGGCTAATGGTAATAGCGGTCAAAATGAGGACGTGTCTAACGGAGGTTATGACACCTTCAACCTCTTGGATGGAGATACCACACCTGATAGTGGCGATCATATCTCTGGAGTCTTGTCGGGTTCTGGAACCTTCAATTGGCAAATTGATGTGAGCACCTTGGGTATCCCAGGTGTGTCGACGGTCGGTGACATTGATGAGTTTTACTTTGCCGTGGCTGGTAATGAAACAGGTGGAGGTCCTTCATCGATCGATAACCTGTCGATTAATTCAGTCCCGGAGCCATCTTCGGCTGCCTTGCTCGGGTTGGGTGGTTTGGCACTCATCCTCCGTCGTAGGAAGTAACAGCAACGCTGACATTTCAATCTTTAGCAAAAAGGTGCTCTCTGCGACAGGGAGCACCTTTTTTTGGGTTTTGTCCTACAAATGAGGGATGGGAAGGGAGGTGGATCGACGTATGCTGCGTGCGATGAAGATGATCAAAACAGTCGGATGGGTGGTGCTTGCGTCTCTGGCTCCATGTGCCATTGCCCAGGACAAGAGTTCCTTACCCACACCTCCGGAAGTCTGGAAAAATTACGATCCGGACAAGGGGGACTTCAAAGAGTCGATTGTCAAAGAGGAAACCACGGACGGCATCTACTACCGGGAGTCGTATATCAGTGCCTACGTTTGCGGTGAGGAGATTCGTGTGTTCTGCAAGTACAAGGTCAATGCGGGTGCCAAGAAGGCTCCGGGTCTGATGGATGTGCATGGCTGGATGGGGGCACCCAATCCTGATAAAACATATGTTGCCGACGGCTGGGCGGTGATGGCGCACGATTACTGCGGCAAGACAAGCGGCAGGAAACGGGAGCATTTCACCAAATACCCGCAGCCACTCCGCCACGCCAATATGGAACGTGAGGTGAGTGGGGGTGCGATCAATGCCCACCTTCACGACCGGAAATCGATCACCGACCCGAAGCAGACATCGGATTACGTTTGGTATGCCATCCAGCGCCGGGTGCTGAGTTATCTGCTGGCCCAGAAAGAAGTCGACCCCGCACGCATCGGCGCCAGAGGCTATTCCTACGGCGGCACGATCATGTGGAATCTGGGTATGGACTCCCGGGTCAAGGCAGTGGTCGCCTACTTCGGGATCGGCTGGCTGGAGTACTACCGGACCCGATCCGTGTGGATGTACAGCTTGCCTCACAAGGAACCGAAGCAATCGCCAGGCGAAGAACTTTATCTGTCGGCCATCGCGCCCCAGGCACACGCTCCCTACATCACGGCAGCGAGTTTATGGTTGAACGGAACCAACGACCACCACGGCGGTCATGAACGTGGTGAGCAGACATTTAAATCGTTTAAGTCGAATGTGCCGTGGTCGTTTGCTCATCAGGCACGTGGTCACCACAATACCGAAAAGCTCGGTGATAACTGCAAGCTGTGGCTGGAGAAACATGTTCTGGGCAAGGATATCCTTTGGCCCGCACGCCCCAAGTCGGTGATCAAACTGGGTCAAGACGGCGTTCCGGAGCTCCACGTCACGCCTGCCAATCCGGAAAAAATCAAGGAGCTGAAGATGTATTACGCCATCAAGAGCCCGGTGAGTTTTGGTCGGTCATGGCGCGATGCCAAATTTGAGAAACGAGCAAACACCTGGGTCGCCAAAATGCCCGTGCTCAATGTGGATGACTATGTGTTCGGATTTTCCAATATCCGCTACAGCCCGGATATCGTGATTTCCTCGGATTTCGAAGCGGCGATTCCGTCGAAGCTCGGCAAGGCCGTAGCTACCGACAAACCCTCGGCCGTAATCTCGGAAGGAACCGGCGCGTGGAAGCATGTGGCGCCCGTCGAAGGGGTGGGTGGCGTGAAGGGGTTTCGTGCCATCAACCAGCATCGCGGTACGTCGTCGGATCAATTCAATGACCCGAAGTGGCAAGCTCCGAAAGGTTCGCAGCTGTCATTCCGGTTCTACTGCACCCAACCTCAGACTCTGGAGTTTGTGGTGAATAGGCACAATCGGGCGGAGGTGAAAATCACAGCCTCCAACGAGTGGCAGACGATGGCTCTGTCGGCGCAGCGATTCATGAATGCTTATTCCAAGAAGCCCATGGCCGACTGGTCCAGGACCCAGAGCGTGCAGATCAAATCTGTGCAAGGCTCTGACATCACCAAGGTCGTGTTTTCCCAGTTCAAGTGGGTGACGCCGCCGCAGCTGCCCAAGGTGATGATTATGGGAGACTCGATATCCATCGGCTACACACCCTATGTCAAAAAGCTCCTTCAGGGAAAAGCGGAGGTGATCCACCACAAGGGAAATGCCGGGCCAACCATCCGTGGACTTGAGCACATCGACAGCTGGATCGGCGATACCAAGTGGGACGTCATCCACGTGAACTTCGGCCTCTGGGACATGTATGGCTGGGAATACGTCAAGCATGACCGCTCACCCGCGATGTATGAAAAACGCTTGGAGACATTGGTGAATCGACTGAAAAAAACCGGAGCCAAGCTGATCTGGGCGACCACCACCCCGGCGTGCCCGGAGCCGGAAGTCACGATGCGTAAGAGGTTCAATGCTGACACGGTCATTTCCCCGGAACTTGAGCGTAAATACTTATCGGCAGCCGCGAGGGTGATGAAGAAACACAAGATTCCGGTCAATGACCTGCACGGGCTGATCAAGCCGACTCTGAAGCAACACGCGATAGCACCCGATAACGTGCATTTCAAACCGGAGGGTAGGGAAAAACTGGCGGGGCAGGTAGCAAAACACATTCTGCACCTCATCGAAACTCGTGAATAACTCGGATGCCGGTTACCAATGTGAGATATCCTCAATTTTGAGGATATTCAGATTGAGCTGAGCCACTATAAAAGAGGACGAAAATCGCGGGTTATATCGCCAGCGTATCCATCACACACAAACAGACAAACACAATTATGAGAACACATACACACAAAAAGACACTAGGAGCCTTGGCTCTTGCTTCGGTTCTTCCTATGGCTGCACAGGCTGCGACTGTCACTTGGGACGGAGATGCTGCTGACGGCCTCTGGGATACGGCCACCAACTGGGACGGCGACACAGTGCCCGGCGCCGGCGATGACGTGATCATCAGTAATGGTGATACCGTAACCGGCACCACATTCAATGGAAACTATACCGTCACTCTCTCAGGCAATTCCACGCTTGCCGACGGTGGTGTATGGCGCGCGGGAACGACGACGGTCACTGTCGAATCTGGCTCGACCTTGGGCAGTGGCGGCTTTTGGGACCTCAATAATGCGACACTCAACTTCAAAGATGGTGCGGCGGTCAACATGGGCTTCTGGGAGCATAAGAACACAAATGTTTTCAACTTCGAACTCGGCGCCGCCGGATTCACCACGTTGACACCGGGGAATTTAACGGAAGGAGCCCCACCTGCAATAACCACCACCTACAGCGTGGATATGGCGAACTACACCGGAGGAACCGGGGTGATCGACCTCGTCGATTTTGGAGGTGACAGCACCGGTCTTACGAATGCGATCTTTACCGGAGGCGGTCAATATGTTCTCGCCGTCAACAATGCCGGCTCCTACACCGCCGCTCTCCAATGGGATGATGCTACAGATAAAGTGCAGCTCAATATCACGGCTGTCCCCGAGCCATCTTCAGCTGCTTTGTTAGGTCTCGGCGGGCTGGCACTTATTCTGCGCCGCAGAAAGTAGAGCTCATCCCTTGAGTAACTGTTAGGAAAAAATGTTTGTGAGCGTCCCGGGTGAGAACCCGGGGCGTTTTTGTCAATCAAGGGCCACATAGATCAGACGTGATGATGAAAATATCAACCCACAGAGCGATGAAGAATTTTAGCATGATGTCGATAGCATGCTTGCTCGGTTTTTCCGTGGGCGTGGATGCCATGGATATTTGGGGCAAGGGAGAGGTGGCGCGCATTACTGATGCCAAGCACGTGCCTCAGAACCTCGAGGAAATCTGGAAAGGATACAACGCGAGCTACGACAAGCACAACCCACTGGAGGCCAAGATTCACAAAACCTGGGAAGCCGATAACGGTGCCATTGTGGTCAATTGGGTGCAGCTGACCGTGGGAACCTTTCAGGGCAAGAAAACCATCGTTTGCGGCTACTTTGCTTATCCCAAAGGGGCAAAAAAACTTCCCGGCATTGTGATGTTTCATGGTGGTCCCCAGACTGCCAGCGAGCAAGGAGCCCTCAAGTGGGCACGTTTAGGATACGTGGTATTTCATCCCAACCACAACAGCAAGGTCAGTATGGGCGGTGAAGCGCAGGGTTTGCCCAACACGGACTGGGGCAGCATCGATGGCTGGGGGGCGAAAGGGCCGGACGGCCCATTCCAGGCAGGTGAGATGACGATTGATGCGGTGCCGAGTCCACGGAACAACTGGCAGTTCATCCGCCAAATGTCAGGACGCCGTATCATTACGTTTTTAACGAAACAGCCACAGGTTGATCACGCGAAGATTGGTGTGCGCGGACACTCTACGGGAGGCGTTCTAGCAACCTGCGTTTCGTTGGATCCTCGTATTGCTGCCGCAGTTCCATCCGTCGGCGGCACGGGTGGGTTTATGGACAAGCACCCTATCATTACAGGGAATACGCGCCACCTACGCCTCGAAGGAGCACGCCGGAAACTTTTCGATGAGACTCTGGAAATGAAGTACTACTGGAAGCACATGCACGCTCCAACCTTATTTCTCAGTGCCTCGAATGACTTTAACTCGCCCGACTGGAACTCGATCGAAGCGATCAAGCTCGCCAAGGTCGATACCCGGTTCACCTCCTGTGCGAATTATAATCACGCCTTTCCACCGGAAACGATGATTGCCGATTACCTTTGGTTCCAAGACAAGCTGAAGGGGGAGTTCGCCTACCCGAAAGCCCCCAAGGCGGAGCTTCTGTTGGATACGAAAAATAGTGTGCCGGTCGTTAAGGTTACACCCCCTAACACGAGCTTAAAACTCAAGCGGGTTGAGATTTTCTACACCGATGGGCGCAACCCTCTGACCCGTTTTTGGATCACACCTGAAGTCACCCAACAAAGCGACGGCACTTGGACAGCTTCCTGTGAGGTGATCTACAACGACGAACCTCTCACCGCCTTTGCCAACGTCATCTATGAGATCGACCCCATCAAGGCACCCAACCATAGCTATAATGGTCTTAGTGAGCTTGGTGCGACGAGTAACTACGCCATTGCGTGGCCAGATGATCTGCAGAAAGCAGGGATCAAAGGGAAACCTGCTGAAAACCGCCTTATCGATGACTTCTCCGCTGGTTTGCGGGACTGGACGGGGAGTTTGAAAAACGGCCACCACTGGAGCATCAATACCCGTAAGGTTTCTGATGTCCGCTTCATGGGTCCCCAAGGGGCGGAGCTTGTCTTCGAGGTGAATTCACCCGAGGCAGATCAGCACATGGGCATGATCATTAGTCGTAATTACATGGAGGCGAATTTCAGGGAGCATGTTTTCTACCGCTTTATCCATCTGCCCAAAAAAGGTTGGAACACGGTGCGCATCAAGACGGGCGACTTGAAAAATCCATTCGGATGGAAACTGGACGATTGGCATAAGATTTCCTCAATCGAGCTGTGCTCTGCGATTAGACTGAAGCATCAGATCGAGACCAATTACGCCGCACGAGCCAAAGACGTATCCTCAAAATCCTCCAAGTATCAGGCAGACCTCGGAGAATTGCCAACCAAGGTCAGCGGCTGGAATGAAAAATACTACGAAGAAGCTGGCGATGAATACACCAAGGACAACATGGTGAGCAAAGAAGACGCCCTCGCCCGCAGCCGCTTCCGCAACATGCGCTGGGAGGGTGGGAAATATGTAAAGCGCAGTAAACCCTACGTGAAAGAGCCATACATTCGTCCTTCAGGGGAAGGAAAGTAGGACAAGTTTTTAACTTGTCGGCAACCAATGGAATAATCATCCATGGCTTGCTGTATTCACGCATCCAGCCGACAAGTTGAAAAACTTGTCCTACCTTCACTTCATCTTCTCAACGGCAATAATCTTACCGTAGAGAGCCGGGCCCTTGCCTTTGGATTGCACGCTGTGTTTTCCATCGGGGCTGACTGATATTTCCCGGACTCGGAATACACCTTTCTGGTAATCGAAGCTCTGGGCATCGTCTTCGTAGAGTTCGAAGCTGCCTGCCTTTTTTCCGTAGTGGCGTATGATCAGATCCTGTCCTTTGGCAGCCTTGCTGTTGGCGGGCGCTTTGGCAAACATCGGGATCACGGCACCTTCCTTGACGAAGAGTGGGGTGCGGTTCTTCAGAGCTTCTGCGGTCACTGTGATCCGGGTGTTGTTACCAACAAGTTTGCCAGTGTAGAAATCGTACCAATTCCCGGCGGGGAGTTGCACGCTGCGTTGGGTCGCCTGCTTGTCATAGAAGGGTGCGACCATGATGCTGGGGCCAAACATGAACTGATCATTTTTCTCGATGATCTTGCCCTCCGCATACGGGTTGGTTTCGCTGTCCAGCTTACCTTTGATGACGGTTGTTTGCGCCCCAGAAAAGCCATCTTCCAGAATCATCGCGCGGATCGGAGGAATACCCTTGTAGTGGTAATCGGCAAAGGCGGAGTAGAGGTAGGGGAGCAGTCGCATACGCAATTCGATCACAGCGCGGACGTCGTCGGTGACTTCAGGGAATGCCCAGGGTTTTTGTCCGGACGACCAGGCGTTGAGATTGGCCATCGGAGAGAAGCAGGTGGTCTGCATCCGGTTGAGCCACTCGCGGGCGCTTCTGGCACTGCGGATTTCCGGGGTCCAGAGAATGCCGCAAAGGCTCGCGGTGGAGAGTCCGGTGATGTACTGCTCGTGGTTGTAGGAATCCGAGTAAATGACAAACGGATAACCAGACGCCGCGCCATTGCTGGCACGCACCAGACTGTAGGTGCGGGTGTTGTATTTTTTGAACAGATCTTGATAGAGCATTTTCTGCATCACGAGCCCGTAGGACTGACGCATGGCTTCGGCCGAGGTGCCGGAAGGGAAGGTCGCATGATCCGGCCAGAGCCAGAAGTCATAGCCGTCCACTTCATCGATCTTGTAGCCGCTGATGCCGATGCTGATGTGGTCTCGGTAATGCTGGTCGGTGATGATCTTGCGGGCTTCAGGAATCGTGTAGTCGGCAACAATCCCCAACCAGACCATGTGCGAGCCGGAGAGGGGATACATGTCCTTGTAGATTTTCGCCTTCTGGGAAATGTAGGGATTTTCCCAGAGATTGAGTCGGACGCCTTTACCAAGCAGCGACTGGGTGAGCTTCTTGGGGTCGGGGAAGCGTTTTTTCTGCCACTCGAAGGTGCACGGGTAGGACTTGGTCATCCATCCGGGTTCCAGGCCGATGACATCGAGAGGGAATTTGTTTTTCGCAAAGTCGGCGACTTCCTGCTCGACCTGGTCTGCCGAGTAATGGGCGTGCACGCGGTTCCAGAACCCGAGCCCCCACATGGGCGGCAGGGCACCGCCACCGGAGTAGAGGTTGTAGCGCTGCACCACCTCGAGCATGGAGTCACCCGCAAAGAAAATCACCTCCATGCCGGAGGCCCTGATTGCGGCCTCCACCGAGTCGCCCATGGGTTTTGCCTGCCACGGGCCGGGCTGTGCATCGACCTCGTCTTTGGGCGGGTTGCGGTCGACTTCCGGTGGACGCTGAGTGGCGTCCTTGCGGTTGCTGATCTGGTTATAGACTTTGAGGAAGCGCGCGGTGTTGAAAAACACACCGTAGCCACGGGAGGAAATGTAGAAGGGAGCCGGTGCGTGGGTGCGCCCACCACCACGTCCCCAGTGGTCGACATCCAGGCTGAGCACCCGACTTGTCTGGTTGGTTTTGTCGAGCTGCAGGCCGTATCCGTAGAGTTTTTCATCAGGGG
>JARFPV010000377.1 GCA_029288115.1 Akkermansiaceae bacterium
CACAGAAAAAATGAACACGCTGTTCCAGCAGCGGGATTTCATTAACCTGAGCGAGCCCGAACACACCGCCTTCCGTAACAGCAAAGCTCCCATTGCAATCGGTGCCTTGCTGCTATTCATGATCGCTGGCGCACTTGGTGGACATTTCGGAATACCACGCATTCCCATTGTTCAACTGGCCATGACTGGAGCTCTGTTAGTTCTGGTTACCAAATGCGTGCAACCCCACGAGGCCTACCGCGCCATCGACTGGAAAGTCGTCTTCATTATTTTTGGGATGTTAGGTCTTGGAATGGCCATCCAGGCATCTGGTCTCGCACAGCGAATTGCCGATGGCATGACCCAGAATCTCGGCATCACCAACCCATACATCATGCTAGCACTCATGTATTTGTTTGCCGCCGTGATGACGGAAATCATTTCTAACAACGCTGTCGCTGTTTTGCTCACCCCTCTTGCCATTGTCGTTGCAAAAACACTCGCCGTAGCCAATGGCACGGACATCAGTGCCATCCCATTTATCATTGCGGTCATGTTCGGTTCATCCGCCAGCTTCTCCACTCCCATCGGTTACCAAACGAATACTTTCGTCTACGGCGCCGGCGGTTACAAATTCGGCGACTTTTTCCGCGCCGGATTCCCTCTAGCTGTGATTCTCTGGTTGATCGCATCAGTAATGATCCCCATTCTCTGGCCATTTTCGCCCTGAACTAGCGAGCTGCTTTAAAAAATAGCGGGTACACAAATACCGCAGCTGTGGATTACTTATCCTGATCCCACATTAGCCAGCCTTCGATAGCTTGTGGCACACCCGTTGTGCTATGCTCAAAAGAGATAGGTTCAGCTCAAAATTCTCCTTGGCACGACCGATTTTCACACTAGTATGTGCGAATCTTTCTTGTTCTTATGTGTATACATTGTATCCTTGAACCCTATCCCCCTCTCAGCCCACCAACGGCTACCCCATCGCCCAGGGCATAGACCAACACCACTCAATTCAAGTGAACTGTTTTTACCCGCACCCCTCACATCGTCAGGGATTTGCACTGGTCGCGACCATCTCGATCATGGTGTTGCTCGTCATGGTCACACTCAGCCTGCTCACATTATCGGTAATCACAACTCGCAGTACTTCACTAGACTCGGCCCAAGCCGAAGCCAATGCCAATGCCCGCCTGGCCCTGATGCTCGCCATCGGCGACCTCCAGAAATTTACCGGCAAAGACACCCGCATCACTGCACCCGCAAACATCCTCGATGAATCTTACCCGATGGTCATGGGCACATGGAAAAGCTGGGAGGGCACCGACCATGAAACACAAGGACGCTTTCAGGGCCGACCTATCCAGCCGGACTACGGCGCAAAACGCCAAACCTCGTCAGACGGCGGACGTTTCCTCTCATGGCTGGTCTCCTCTACCCAAAACAATCCATCCCCGGGCACATTAAGCTCCATGGTAAAAAACCAATCCACTCCAGGATGGACACCCATGATAGGCGAAGGATCGCTACCGCCAAACGACGAACGCCAAGTGTATCTCAAACCTGTCCCAGTGCAGAGCAAAACCCAAGGCCGCTACGCATGGTGGGTGTCAGGCGAAAACCAAAAGGCACGGTTACCAGACCCCTACGAACCTGAGAATGATAACGCTGCCCGTTGGTCGACCCTCGTAAAATCTCACGCCACAGCAGACCCCTCGGTATTCCACCTCGACACCCTGCTCGACGACCCAGACCCAGCCAAACGCGTGGCATCACGACTTTCCGCTTCCCTCATCCCAAACACCAACTCCCCAGTCCCCGCCAGCCGGTTTTTCCATGACCTGTCAACAAACTCAGTAGGGCTCCTGACTAACACCGCCACCGGCGGATGGCGCAAGGACTTCTCAATTGTTACCGAAAATTGGGACAACCTGCCTCGCTACGGACTCCCGTTCTTTCGCTACACACCTGAAGCCACAAGCCAGTCAGCAAGACCCCAACCCGGAAACCCACAGTCACAGGAATCCATGCTCTACCCATGGGCGGGCTACCGCGACTCCCCCAACCGCCCCCCGATCTACCAACATGGCGGTGTCAGCTCCTGGCATAACCTGATGGACTACGCCACCACCTACAAACGCATCATCACAAACCCAAACGAGAACTCCATCCCCTTCACGGCCACCCATATTTGGCACCCGCATGGCGCCCATGACTTCCTCCACAAAGTCAGGACCATTCCCGTCATCGCCCGTGTCCATTGGGTGTTCTCCCACAAAACCACAAAGATCAACCCACCACCCAGCGACGGACGCACCCACCAGCTACAACTGGTCGTGACCCCAGTTGTCACCATGTGGAACCCTCACAACGTTTCCATCACATCAGAGCCACTCCGCATCACTCTCGTCAACTCGATCCCCCCCGCATTCCGATATCGCGGAAACTCCCTCTACCGCTGCCTCGCTAAGAACGCAAGAAACTACCCCCCCATGGATAACCATGCCACCAGCAACCGCGTGAAACTCTACCTCATCAACCAAAACTTCAAACTCGGACCAGGCGAAACCCGCGTCTTCAGCCCGACCTCTGAAACACCCACCAGAAGCCATATTGTTCGCCTTACCCCAGGATACCGACCTGGCAGCGGTCACCTTTTTCAGGTCTCGAATGACCAAAACCAACCTGTCAACATCAGGCCAACTGATTCCATCGAGGTGGATGTGAAATTCGACACCTCCTACCGCGATGGCCCCGAAGGCGTAGGCAACTACCTCGACATGCGCACGCAGGGGGCAAACAAATGGCTTCAAGCCTACCGCATGGTCATCCCCGTCGAAACAGCTCGCAAATACTGGCTCCCCATCGAATCCGTTGATCTGGCACGCCCCACGGCTCAAGACGTCGAAAACAACCCACAACCATTCCTCTCCACCGTATTCGGCTCACGTGTCGCAAGCGACTCCCACCTACCCGGCAAAGGACTCGTCCAGACCAGCCCCATGGTCAACTACACCGTGATGGGCAAAACCAAGGAATACGGTAACATCCGGCACAATTACGCCGGTGCCTACCACCCGATTAATTCTCCATTCGACTACAGCTTCATCAAACACGC
>JARFPV010000397.1 GCA_029288115.1 Akkermansiaceae bacterium
CACAATTCGGGTCACGATTCGCAATCTCCGTGAACCGCCGGCGCGCTTCATCGTAAAAAAATGAGTGCAGCAACGCCACACTGGTCTCGAATTCTTTCCTCACTTCAGCCGACGCAGAAATATCGAGATGAATCGTGCCACTACGCCTCAAGTCTCCCGCACTGAGACTCTTCTCATTTTCACCTGCTATGACCGAGGTCTGGCTAGCGAGGACAATCAGAACGATTGCCATTAATTTCCCAGGGATAATCATTCCCATACGGATGACTTTGTTTTTTTGCATGGTTGTTTTCATGGTTCTTATGTGGTTACGGATAGGAGTTGATCTCCAATCCAGCACCATCATGCCGCCATTTTCAGCAGCTTGCTTGGCTCACAAGACCAATCACTATGCTCAAAAGTTCATTGCCATGGTCACCACCCAAGATAACCCACCAAACCCAATAACGTGATCACCTCGTCTTCACTCCTCTGCTCCCCGGACACACCCTGCATTTCGAGCATTCGCTTTCTACACCATTCATCTTGATAAAGAGAACATGCCGAATTGCCATTTTCACAGCAGTGAATACTTGCGGCTCTAGCCACATTCATCACATCATGCAGCTCCAAAGAAACAACCGAGGAATCAATTATGCCCAAACAAGAAGTATACGGTAAAATCAATGATCGTGAGGTGAAAATTTTTACGCTCAGTAATTGTCACGGAACGGTGGCCAAGATCACCGAGTATGGCGCCATCCTTGTCTCGCTAATGACACCAGATCGGGATGACATACTCGAAGAGCTCACATTGGGATACGATACCCTCGACGGCTGGCTGACCAACACCTCGTATTTCGGATCAACCGTCGGACGCTACGGCAACCGTATTGCCAACGGAAAATTCTCCCTCGATGGCACAGAATACCAACTCGCAAAAAACAACGAGCCGGGAGGCATCCCCTGCCACCTCCACGGCGGCAAGGTCGGTTTTGACAAAGTTCTGTGGACAGGAAAAGCAACCAGCAAAGATGGCGCCCAAGGTATCGTGCTAAGCTACACATCAAAGGATGGAGAGGAAGGATACCCAGGAAATCTGAACGTCAAAGTGACCTACTGGCTGACGGAAAAAAATGAACTCATCTGGGAGGTAGAGGCAACCACAGACAAGGCGACACCCGTCAATATCGTGCAACACAGCTACTGGAACCTGAGTGGAAATCCTACGAAAACCATCAATGACCATCAACTCAAGCTTGAGGCCGATCACTATCTTCCCACAAACACAGGCTTGATACCAACCGGAGAGCTCGCACCTGTGAGTGGCACCCC
>JARFPV010000455.1 GCA_029288115.1 Akkermansiaceae bacterium
ACCGTGGCGTAATCCATGGGAGCCTCCCTCACCTTGTCCTCATAAATGTTGATAGCCTTGGTGAAGTGCTTCTTAGCCCATTCGTGCTCGTCTGTCTCACACAGTGCCAGAGCGAGATTGGCATGTGATTGTGCTGTCTCCAGGTGGTGTTCACCAAATGTTTCCCGGCGGGCCTCAAGTGCCATCATATGCATTTCCCTAGCTTGCTCATAATAACCAGCTGCGAGGTAAAGAGCACCCACGTTGTTGCAAATGGCGGCTGTTTCCTCGTCGTGTTCACCCAAATTGTCATGACAAATCTCCAGCGCCTTCAGGTAAAGATTCTCTGCTGTATCAAAATCCCCACGACTTTTGTGGATGTACGCGAGGTTATTACATAAATCAGCTACATCGAGCACAGCTGGGGGCACCATTCTCTCAAAAAGATCAATCGAGCGTTTGTAAAAAACGATGGCCTCGTCCTCGTTGCCGTCACTGTCATAAACAAAGGCAACACTCGCACTAATTCGTGCAAGTTGCTCGGTATATTCCGGATTTCCTTCTATAAGCTCTAACGACTCAAGATAGGCCTTTCTGGCATCCTCCAGATACCCATACTGCCGGAGAAAATCCCCTTTGACTTCAAGACTAACCGCGAGTTGTTCAATGCTTTTAGGGTCGTCATCCAGTGTCGCTCGCGACTTATCGACTGCAGCAGTGGCGGCGTGCATTGCTTCGTCCCAATTTCCATCCTCGCAGAGTTTTTTCACTCTTTCCTGAAGCATTTGAAGAAGGTTAGCTGTTCCAGATTCCATCGTTATTGAAGGGTGTTGTCTTATCGCCTCTTTGGCATGTATGCATGTAATAAACACCATACCCCGCTTGAATACCAGTTAAAATCCACTCATTGCTTCGATGCATGCCTGGCGGCTCCTAGGCAGGTTTCCGTAGGTATTTTCAAGTGCTCTTCTAGCGCTGGCACGCCGGTTCGCCACACCAAGCAATCGCGCCATTTCGCTTTCATAGTGCTTCAGCGCCCTGAGATCCGCACCATTTTCGCCCAAATACGCAATCCCACGACGTAACAGGTCATAAAGCTCTGGCACTGGATGATCAGGCTCAACGACATGGGAAAAAAGCTCCCCAAAATACGATGCCACCAAGACGTCCGTGTATTGTTTCCGTAAATTTTCACCGTAATCTGTGATCGCGACTTCACGTAAGGTGTGGAGTTCCCCTTTACGGCTCCTTACCCAACTAAGGTTTCCTCGAAAAAACAAATCCAGCTTACCTGCAAAGGCACTTTTGGGACGGCGAGCACCCTTGGCAACTGTTTTGACGAAGCCATCCTGCTCAGTACACCAGTGCACGATCAAACTCGTTTCCGTTAGCTTGGTCAGCCTGATGATGATGCCCGATGATTGCTCCATAGCGCTAACGAAAACTGACTCAAAGCAGACAATGAAACAATAAATTAGAGTTTCATTCCTGAAAATTCCCGCTATCACTCGCGTCCGTATGAGTGAACAGAATATCGCTGACCTCCTGGCGCTGGACACCGGGGCATTAAAAAGCCGCTTGTCCGAACTCAGGAGGTATCTTTGACGTGCCCAACCTCGAGAAAAAACTCTCGGACTACGATAAAGCGATGGAGGACCCCGGGTTCTGGGA
>JARFPV010000456.1 GCA_029288115.1 Akkermansiaceae bacterium
GACTACTACCGCGCCTCCAAGGATCACAACCGTGCTTCGATGCTCGCCGAAGTGGACAAGATGTGGGAAATCCCAGTGAACAATACACCCTCGTCGATTCCCGTCGGCCCTGACCTCACTGGAAACGACTCGCTGGCACCGGATATCCGCGAGAAGCTTGCCGGCATCGTTGTGGACGTTATTTCGCTCGATAATGCCAGCTTGGAAGAGGCTCTCGATTTCGTTCGTCTGCAAAGTAGGCAGGTTTAAGAAACATATGCTGGATGTGAGAAAGTGGGTGCAAACGTCATACTCAATCTTGGCGATCCCAACAATGACCGTGTCAAATTAATCCGCTCCTCAAGAGTGACCCTCAAGGCGCGTGCGCTGCCGCTCAATGTAATCCTCGATTACATCACCGACCAGACCCACACACAATGGAGCACCGATGGACTTAGCGTTCTGGTCACTCCACGCGGCAGCACTGATGGCACCTTGGTCTCCCGCAAGTTCCGTGTACCGCCAAATTTCCTATCCTCAGCTGCGGTCAAAAAATCAGCCGATAACGACGACCCCTTTGGCGCTGACGACGATGATCAAGAGGGCAAAATTGCAAAGAAAATCAGCATCACTGATTTCCTGAAACAAAATGGAGTCAGCTTCCCGGAAGGCGCATCGGCAACCTACGCAGCATCTACCAACACCTTGCTCGTCAAAAATACCGCTGCCAATGTCGATATCGTTGACCAACTTGTTGCCATGGTCACTGAAGAGGAGCCCGTGATGGTCATCGTTAAAACCACCATCATGCGCGTCAGCGAAGAAAGACTCAAGGAACTCAGCTTCGACTGGATTCTCAGCCCGTGGGCATTCGGCCCCAAAGGATTAAGCTTGGGCGGTGGCACGGTCGGTAATGGCACCTCATTAGGCGCACTACCTGCCGCCCCACTCATATCACCAAACTCAGGACCTATCACCTCAGGAAACCGCAGCGGAAACGGTGCCTTCGCGGGTGACAATATAGATAACCTCATCCGCACCGCAGAGACTGGCGTGCGTTTCAACGGTGCTGCTCGAGCACCAGGAATCCTCACAGTCACAGGCGTCTTTAATGGCGTGCAGGTCCAGATGATGATGCGCGGACTGAACAACAAAAAAGGCGTCGATGTGATGGTTAAACCCGCTACAATTGCACGCAGCGGCGAGCGTGCTAGAATCGAGATTATCCGTGAGTTCATTTACCCGACAGAATACGAACCACCAGAACTCCCCAACAGCGTGGGAGTAGTTGATGATATTGGTGGTGGATTAGGTGCCGGTGGATTAAGCTCCATATTCCCTGTGACACCGGCGATGCCTACAGCCTTTGAAACGCGCAATGTAGGTGTCACTCTTGAAGTCGAACCCACCGTCGGGCCTAAGAAGCACTTCATCGAACTTTCACTCAAACCCGAGATGGTTGAGTTTGAAGGTTTTGTCAACTATGGCTCCACCATCCAAACTACTACTAGAGATGCAGCGGGCAACCTGATTCCTAGGGTCCTTGCCGCTAACGCCATCCTCATGCCTGTTTTTAAGGTTCTCCGTTTACAAAATACCACACTCACCATCCAGGATGGGGCTACAGTTGTACTTGGCGGCCTGATGACTAACCGCAAGGAAAAGGTTGAGGATAAAGTCCCTCTATTGGGCGACATCCCGCTGGCAGGCAGACTGTTCCGCTCAGAAGCCGACCGCACATTCCGTGAGGCTGTCATCGTCATGGTAACCGCCGAACTGGTCGATCCTACTGGCCAACCATGGCGTAACCGCTAAAGCGTCAGCGGCCATTATTTTTGTTATTCTTTATATTTCGCATTTGCAGAACGCGAAGATACGCATAGCCTGAGCCCACACCTATGGATTCTGACCGTTACAAACCCGCTGAGGGCTCCGAGCACTACACTCCGGATGAAATGATGGCTCGTCTGAAAAAGAGTGCCCGTCAGAAGCGCCAATCCGATCCCAAGGACGATGGCGAACTGATCACACGTGATGACGGCACCCAGGTAGTCAAGGTTCGCCGCAGGAAACGACGCTCAAAACAACCAGCAAAAGAAAAAAAGAAGACCAACCCAAAACTAAAATGGGCTATCCTTGGTTCGATGGCCTGCATCGCCATCCTGGTGGCTGCCAGCACAGTTTTCATCATCGCCAAATACAACAGCGCATCTTTTAAAAATGAGACAGAGGCGAATGTCTCGAGCCTTTCAGGCGCAAGTCAGGTGGAGATCACCCAAATGCGAGTCACCCCGGTTTCAGGCAAGGCAAGGAAAGTCCACCTCTTGTGGGACCAACACAGCTTCCTGGAATCTGGTGTTTTCCACCATCTCGACGCTGACATCCTCGCGACCAGCTTCGTTAGCAGTGAATGGACGGGTGAGGAAATCGTATCGAGCCAAGGCGAAGTGATCCTGAAGACCCCACTCACTTCTGCGGAGACTTCCAACGATCCGTTTGTATCTCCATACAAGTTTGGCACCTACCGCTGTAACCAACTCAACCTGCACTTTGGCAGTGCCAAGGGAGCCCCCACAATTGCCGACATGGGGGCCTGGCTATGGAAACTGCCCGATGGCCGCTCACAAATCGTATTCAAGAACGGAAGATTGATGATGACTGGTTGGCCCGAACTTGTCATCTCTTCAGGCCTTACCACGCTAAATACGTCAGATATAGAAATCGAAGCTCTACTCGAAGCAGGTGATACGCACAAAGGCGAGCTCACCATCAAGGGCCATATCAGAAAGGACATCAGCAAACCTGTCTCCCTGGACGTAAAAGCAAAAAACTACCCTATCCAAGAATTACTTGGCAAAGGGCTCGGTCGTCTTATCCGTGGTGAGATTTCCAGCGAAATGGGGTCACTGCAGTATCTTTACGACAAACAACCCGAACAGGCACTGAGTTTCGTGATGCCGTTCAATTCAAGTGAAATTCAAATGAGGGAGCTGCCGATGTTCAGTGACCTAAAAAATCTCACTGGAGACACTCAATATGTGAGACCTGTCTTCAACGTTTGCAACGGCACTCTCAAACGCACGAGCGATGGGGTGACTATCGATCATATCGATTTCAAAAGCACCAGCGTCATCACACTAAGTGGTAAAATCTCGGTACAAGCCGATGGCAGGATGTTCGGCGATCTGACTGTCGGGCTCCCAAGAAGGTTGTTTGACCCGGCTAACATTCCGTCTGGATTCATCGGCCCGAAGGATGGCCTATACACTGTGGCCGTCACCGTCAGCGGCACCATTCATAACCCTTACGACAATCTGAATGAAATCCTTAAATCGGGCAGCATGCGGCGCACCACCAAACCTACTCCAGTGCCCATACCTCCATCCTCACCGAATTCACCGCCGAATCCTGACGACAAGGAAAAGGAGTTTGAGGAGTTACTGAGGTAAGGTTCACATATCTGACCTGTATTTCTGGAAACTTTTCGGTTTCGTCAGCGGAATTATCGGTTAGCATAGGCACCTGTTCATGAAATTGCTCATCACAATACTCGCTGGCCTGAGTACCTTAACGCTCCCTCTTTTTGCTCAGGAAAAGGACAGCAATATCAAATCCCAACTGGCGATCAATTACCTGAAAAAAGTTGCTCAGGGGGAGCTTGATATTGCCAAGGACACAGCACTGTCTCCGAACTGCAGTATCTCTCGCAGAAAAAGCATTCGCGAGCATCTCAATCTATTACAATCGAACTATCTCCGTGAAAACGACACCTTCACGGTGGAGTCTGTAAAAGATGGCGATCAGTTTTCCGCGGTTCTCATCCGGGCTGAAAACCCCTCCGCTCCGCTAAGCTCGCGCGTATTTTCAATCGCACTGATCCGAAAAAAAGACGGTTGGAAACCAGCCCCCCTACCTGACTCGTTTGCCAATACAGATTACGGTTACGATGAAGCTGTGGAAAATACGGTCAAGAACCTTGAGAAGTGGATGGCGACAGAAAAAATCAAACGTGAGACGGCTCACCGGAATAAAGCAACCAACGAATTCCAGTCGGCTCTCGCTAAAATCGAGAAAGAATTAAACCCCACAAAACTCAATGCGCGCACAGCCGTCGAAAACTTCATCGAATTATGCCGCAGCAAGGACCTGATGAAAATTCTCGCTTCGATGGGAGCCGCCTCAGGCGCACTGCAGGAATCCCTGGAAGACACCATCAGCGTCGTATCAGGTGGGCTCGAAGTGGACGACCTGGAAAACGATTGGCAGGTTGTGACCAATCGATCCTCGGTCTACGAAGTGATGAATGTGGACGAAAAACGCAACGAAGTCGCGGTGGGATTCTACAATCCGATGCTTCGCAGGCAGTCCAAGGTTCTCTACTTCCCAATTGTAAAAAAAGAGAACAAGACCTTTGTCCGTCTCTCTCCGATGTTGATGATCGCACTGCTCCCAGAAGACGAGCGCTGGCAACAACGCTGGCGCCACCGCCGCGAAGATGAGCGTAACCTTGTTGTCAAAATACCCGCCACCATTCTCAAAAACACCAAAACCATACCTGCGGATTCTCCTGAGAAGCTCCTTGAGACTTTCCTCTCAATCGTCAAGGCAAACCAGTTCAAAGGAGCCATAGAATTGCTCCCAAGAAAAGGACATCACTTCGAAAAAGAAAAGGAACAGGCAATCGTACTGGCGAACCTTGCCACCCTCTGGCAGGGACTCAATGGCGTCAAGTCATCTCCCGCCCCAAAAATCACCGTCGTCAAGGAGGAGTTACTGGCCCTCGCCCCTTTGCAATATGCACTACCCAACAATCCCGGAAGATTCCAAACATGGAACCTATGGATGCTCAAAGGTGAACAGGGCTGGCATTTGGTTCCGCAGAACTCGATGAATACCATTGAGGATGAGGCACTCCAACTGAGCAAAAAAAAGCTGTTGGAACAATTAGTAAAGATGACTCAAAACCAACGCAAGGAACTCTCCCAGAAAATGCTCAGCCAGGTGCTTACAATAAAGCCAGCGAGCCTTGGTGAAGCCGTCAATGAGAGTGACGCCATCAAATTATTCAAACAATACCGCAATCACCTCCGTGGTGATGACAATCAGGCCGCACTCGGCTGCTGCGCAGTATTGGACGGCACTGACGACACTCGCACATTGAAAAACTTCAACTACGCCTTGCGTGGCGTGGATGACCACATCAAGGACGATAGGATACTCGGAGTAATTACCGCTGGAAAGTGGAGCGGCATCTCGGTGCGCACAGAATCGAAGCTCGCCGGCACCCACGATTACCCAGTTTACCTCTGCCTGAATACCAGCAAGGGCGCTCGGATACTTCTCGATATCGATCTCCGCCACCCATCTAACAAGGGCAGAAAATTACTCAACAAAAGCAATTGGGGAAAACTCAAGAATGCTGTCCCTGCGGAAACCCTGAAGCAAGTGGAAACCATCTTTGCGAAGCATGAGAAACTCGTCACCGCAGATAAGGATGCAGAAAAAAAACTTCACGAGTAATTGAATCAAGCTTCAATCCAACTCACTTAACGATCTCAATTCCCACCCTGCCGCATGACCACCACGGAATCTGCCCAACACCTCGAACAAGCCGTCTCATCCATTATCAAGGGGCAGAAAAAAACAATCCGCAACATTCTGGCCTGCATGATCTCCGGAGGCCACGTTTTGTTAGAAGACAACCCTGGAACAGGAAAAACAACACTCGCTAAAGCGATCGCCGGCTCCATTAGCGGCGCAGCGTTCAACCGTATCCAGTTTACTCCAGATTTATTACCCTCGGATATCCTGGGGGTATCCATCCTCAACCAAAAATCCAGCGAGTTCAGCTTTCACCCCGGCCCTGTTTTCACGGATATCCTACTTGCGGATGAGATTAACCGCGCGTCACCACGCACGCAGAGTGCATTATTGGAATCCATGGCGGAGAGGCAAGCCACCATCGAGGGAACCTGCCATGATCTGGACGGATTGTTTTTTGTCATTGCCACACAAAACCCGGTTGAGTTCCGGGGCACTTACCCGCTCCCAGAAGCACAAATGGATCGTTTCACGATGCAATGCTCACTCGGATACGTCACAGCCGAACAAGAGGTGGATATACTTGCCGCGCAAAATCAAGGGCACCCTCTAGAAACCCTGGAACCTGTGGTAACACTTGAGGATATCCATGCGCTGCAAGAGGCGGTTTCCGAAGTCCGGATTAGCGACGAGCTCCGCCGCTACATTGTTGACCTGAGCAATGCCACACGCAAAATTGATGAAGTTCAACTCAGCGCAAGCCCACGGGCCTCACTGTCGCTCATGAAGCTTTCACAAGCGCTTTCGCTATTCGAAGGACGTGAATTCGTGACTCCGGAAACCATCCAGGAACTTGCCCCGGATGTAATTGCCCATCGTCTGGTCATTACCCCTGAAGCTAAGTTCAACGGCATGACCGGCCGCGCTGTGGTCGAGAGTATTCTGGAAAACACGCCCGTTCCGGTGTAGTGTTAAAGAACCATGGAGAATGCTAGGAAAGTGCCGCTATTCCAAAGATGGATCCACCGGATCTATCACCGGAACTCGGCATTAGCACACTTTTTCACCCACCGGATTCGTCCTGCGGGAATCTTACTTATACTACTCGTCCCTGCAGCATGGATGCTTCTCCCACTCTACAGGCTCGGCCCACTATTCCAACTGCGGGGACTGATTCTCGTGATCCTTGTTGTATCTCTTATTTGGGCATTTTTGCGAAGAGCAAAGGTCCGCGTGCAGCGCGAACTTCCCCGGCTAGCAACCGCTGGTGAGCCGCTCACGTACCGTGTGCGGGTAAAAAATTTGGGGAAGCTCAACCTTGCAGGCACAAGCTTGCTTGAGCTAGCACCCGACAACCGCCCGAGCTTAGAAAGCTTCACATGGTCACGCGAACCCGGCGAGGAAACCCGAAATGTGTTCGACCGCACTCTCGGATACTACCGTTGGGAATGGCTGCAAAGAAGCCTTACACTTTTTAAACAAAAAAGCACTCCACCGTTACCACTCATCAAACCCGGCGAGCAATCATCCACAACACTAACAATTACGCCTAGAAAACGTGGCGTGATCGCGCTCCGTGATATGCGCCTCTGCCTCCCGGATCCATTTGGAATTTTCCAACGCTGCAGACAAACGGAGAGCACGCCCGGCAAGCTTATCGTGCTACCACATCGCTATCGGCTGCCCTCGCTCGACCTGCCCGGCAACGCACGATTCCAGCTAGGCGGAGAGGCCGCGTCTAACACCGTAGGCCAGTCAGGCGACTTCACCAGCGTGCGCGACTACCGTCCTGGTGACCCCCTACGCCATATCCACTGGAAAAGCTGGGCCCGAACGGGCACACCCATCGTCAAGGAATATGAAGATGTCTTCTTCCCCCGCTACGGTCTGGTCTTGGATACCTTCGCGCCTGTTGAGGATGAGGATCTGTTTGAGGAGGCTGTTTCGGTAGCTGCATCATTCGCGTCCAGCATCGACACGCGAGAGACCTTGCTTGATCTGATGTTCATTCGCGATGAAGCCTTTGTTTTCAGTGCGGGCAGAGGAGAAGAGCGTGTCGATAAGATGCTTGAAATCCTCGCTGGCGTAAATTGCGAACCTGTAAGCGATTTCGATGCCCTGCAAAAACTCGTGCTTCGCTATCAAGATGAACTGACAGCGTGTATCTGTATTTTTACAGGGTGGTGCGAACAAAGGCGAGACACAGAAACAAGGCTGCAACGTGCGGGCATGGATCTCAGGGTCATCAGACTTTGCCGTGACCTTGATTCTGACAGAAAAAAACATGACAC
>JARFPV010000464.1 GCA_029288115.1 Akkermansiaceae bacterium
ACAATCTTCGTCGGCAGCGTCAGATGTGTATAAGAGACAGTTGATGCCCTCGTGGTTGATTCCGGCGTAGAGACAAAGCTCAAGGTGGATGTCAGCGATTTCGCGGGCGATTCCGCCGACGTTCTTGAATCCGACACCGCAGTAGTACTCACCCTGTGGGTTGGGGTAGCCACCCTTGGGGAATCCAAGAGGCACACCGTCCTTCATCATGAAGTATTCCTGCTCAAATCCGAACCAGGTGCCTGGGTCGTCCTTGATGCCTGCACGGGCGTTGGTGGGGTGAGGGCTACCGTCAGGAAGCATAACCTCGCACATGACCAGCACACCATTCTCGCGAGTGCCGTCAGGATAGACAGCCACTGGCTTGAGGATACAGTCGGAGTCGCCGCCGTCTGCCTGTTGGGTGGAGGAACCATCGAAGCCCCAGTCAGGGAGCTGTTCGAGGGTGGGGAATTCATCGAATTCCTTCATCATGCACTTGGTGCGGAGGTTCTGGACGGGGTCGTAGCCGTCAAGCCATACGTAATCGAGTCTATATTTTGCCATAGTCTTAGTTTTTTTGGTCTTGTTGGTAAGTTAGTTGGTTTGTCTGGATGTGGTGGATACCACGTTGAGAAACCTGAAAAACAGGTGTCTTCGCGCGTAACATCAGCAGATACCGTGCCAAGTTTGGAGTGGATTCACTTTTTTGAACCCAGTTCCTACTGGCAATTGTCTGTTGTCATTATGCTGTGGATTCCTCCGCTGAGTGCACCGCCAATGTGATGAGTGTGATGTCGTCACGCCCGTCATTGTTGGCAGCGCGCTCCATCAGAGAGGACGCGAGCGCACTTGTCGAGCCTGTGTTTTGGGTAAATCCCGAATGAATATGCTTTTCCCAGAGACCGTCGATCAAGCCATCGCTGCAAATCAAAAAACGATCACCAGGTTGGTAAGGAAATGCAGCAATGTTTGGCTTCACCTGACGCTTGCCTCCGCCTACGACCTGGTAGAGTACGGACTTTCTGGGGTGCTCCCGAAACTGCCTCTCGGATAGCTCGCCACGGTTGAATTTTTTCCACGCAAAGGTGTGGTCTAGCGTCAGCATGGATGTCTCATCATCGCGGTGCAGGTAGATACGGGAGTCACCCACATTCGCAAAATAAAGGTTCTCCGGTGTAAACCACGCCAGTGCCAGTGTAGCCGCCATACCCTTGTGCTTATCATCCACACCCGCCCGCATATTGATCGCTTCATGCACGGCACAGATCGCTTTTTCCAAATGAGTGACATAATCCGGGTGGAGACCGGTTGCCGCCGTCTTAAATGTCATCGGAATGATGATGCTCAATTCCTCAAGAAGCAAACTGGACGCCACGTCACCCGCATTCCCACCACCCATACCATCCGAGACCCCAAAGATCAGGTCATGGGCCGCTAACGAGTGCTCACTGGAGCTTTCCAGTAAACTAGCTCCCTTGATGTCCGAGGCAAACGCAAGCCAGGCATCGTCATTCACCGGCTTCTTCCTGCCCGACCGCGTCATGGCCGACCACTCAAGCACCGCCGGAGCCAATTCAGACTCTGGCTTCGGCGCACCGGGGAGGAAGGGGTTTGGGGAGGGATTCACAATAGTTTGAGCTATAAGTCAGGCAAATACAGATTTGTAAGATGATCATGCCCTATTCTTCGGGGCGTTATTATCAATTTTAGTGTGCATGTGTCAGTCTCATTATCACGGTATTTCAGGAGAGATCATTCGTATGGAACGATTTTGTTTGCCTTAGACTCCTAACTATCAAACAGTGCCCTTAATTTATCCCAGCTTCGCGGAATGTCGGACGGTGACTTGGATGGTAGGGTTGAGCGGAGTTTGAGTGTGCTCAGTCCGATGGTGAGGTTATCGGAAGCATCCAGGGAACAGCCGGAGTATTTTTCGAGGAATTCGGCGAGCCAAGGCGGAGGGCTTGAGTCTGTAGGGGTGGGGCACCAAAAAGTGGCAGTGTCTGAGAAAACGGCAGCCGCACTTCCGTCCTCCGAGAGGAGAGGTGGGCCCGGGTGATGCCGCTGCCCCCAGAATCCTGAGTTGAGAAGGTATTTGCCATCGTTGCTCACTGTGATGATTCGCCATGGATGTCCGTAGCTCCAGCCTCCCAATTCTGTATCAATGAGACAAAGTGTGATCGATTTCTTTCCTCTTTTTATGTGGTAAAATTTGGGGTGAGGAATCCCAAGCAGTTTCTTCTTTTCGAGCGACTGCCGCAGATAATTGAAGTTCTTGCCTAGAAGAGGTCTGGTGTCGGCATGTTTTTTGTAGCCTCCGAAAATGGACTCGGTTTTTTCAGCAGGCAATATTTCAGCATTGGGAGAGGGGGTTTTGTCGATTTTAATGCCAAACTTGGCATTGTTGTGATCAACGAAACCAATGAGAAGGTGGTCATAATGTTCAAGAACGATACTGCGATCACTTTTGAAGTTTCTTGGAAAAGAAATTTTCTTGGCGGCATGTGGATTGAGAAGACTCAGGATAGTGATACCTTGGTTGTCATTATTCATAAATGCGCCCCATGCATTTTTTGTAGATACCCAGAGTGATCGTTTGAAATTGTCAGGAAAGTCTTTCACGATGACTAGTTCATCCCTGTTGTATTTCTGGTAGAGGCTTACAGATGCGTGTTTTGGCCCTCCTTGGCGTGGTGTGTGTTCCAGAATCGCCCAGTCGAGGCGATCTGAGATGATATATGATTCGGGCGGGTATTGAGGAGGATTGGTGAGGCTTAATAAACCGTAGGGGCCTATCAGTGATGTTGGTGGCTGGGTTGTGTTTGAATAGGTGCGTGTTTTTACGGTATGATCTGCTAGGCCTGATCCAGAGTAGCTCATCAGAGAATTTTCATCGGCGACATAGAGTTGATCTTTCGACTTGTTGTAAGTGAGTGCTGAGAGTGAAGAAATTCCGGTCATGTCTCTAGCTGGTCGTAATCCTCTTCCTTCTGGTTTCCACAATGATTGATGGTTGTTCTTAGAGTGAAGCCAGTTCTCGAAGCCTTCTATAGTGAACAAGGCCTTGGAATTCTCTTGTTGAAACATGATGTGGGAGTCGCAAATAGCCCAGTTCACGGTTTGGTTGTCGTTTTCAGTTCCATCGATAATGTTTTTGTGAACGACTATTGAATTCTTTGCTGAAATTGTGGATACGGATGGGCCAAGGGAACCATGGATGTGGGAGAAATAAATGACAGTCTGAAATGATTTTAAGACCGTATAGCCCATGATCTCGCGGTCATACACGAGAGTGACGTTTCCGGTGGGCAACAGTAAGATACGGAGATCGAGTTTCCTGTTGTGGTTGGCATGTTTTTGGAGGAAATCATGACTGGAAATTGACAAGAAAGCGTCGTTGTTAAACGGGAGTCTTTTAAGATAGGTTTTGACTTTTGTTTGGGTTGTTGCGTCAAGTTCGATGTGTTTGACCGTGCTGTTCTTGGGGTCGCCTAACATCGTATTGGTGAATTGGGTGAGTTGCTGTTTGCTGAAAAGACCTGATTTTAGGGCATCTCTCTTAGATGAGCCATGAAAGGAAGAGTTGTAATTATTGGTGTATTGGGTGCGCGCTTTCAGAGTGGTTAAATTGACGACGTAGCGGATAAACGAGTACTTTACTTTTGGGGTGTTGCTCTGAATCCAGATCCATAGATTCTGTTGATTATCGATTGCGAAATTTTCTATCGTAAGTTGTGGACCAATTGACTTCCAGTTGGGTAATTGTCTGGTTTCTTTTGATTGGTCACTTGTGTTTTGTTTTACCAGTTGTCCGTTAGGTTCGAGCCAAATGCAGTAATTGCCGTCTTGACTGAAGGCGGTGGCTAGCCGGTCTTTGGGGATTTGAAGTTTTTCGATTGGAAACGTGACTTGAGCGTTTTGAGTCATGATAGCCCATGCCATTTCAGATGCTTCAACGGACGAGGGGTTGTTACGCAAGGATCTTGCCAGGTATGCAAAACTGCGTTGGTAGTCGCCCTCCCAGCGGTATTGATCTGCAAACTTGAGATCATTTTTTGACAGGCTCAACCTGGCTTGCTTTTCGTTCTCATCGGCAAGTGTTTTCTGTCTGAGTGCCTCGGCGGCATTCTCTTCAGCTTGTTTGGCATTCGCTTGGGCTTTGAGGAGCGCTTCCTG
>JARFPV010000496.1 GCA_029288115.1 Akkermansiaceae bacterium
CCGGTGGTGAGGACAGCAAGCGCTTTATCCTTCACTACAGCTTCCCTCCATTCTCCGTGGGTGAAGCTGGCCGCTTCGGTGGCCTGAACCGTCGTGAGATTGGTCACGGTGCTCTTGCTGAGCGCTCCATCGAACCTGTCATTCCTGCCGAAGAGGACTTCCCATACGCCATGCGTGTGACCTCCGAGGTGCTTGAGTCCAATGGCTCATCCTCAATGGCAACGGTTTGTTCCGGTGTGATGTCTCTGCTCGATGCTGGTGTGCCACTGATCCGCCCTGTGGGTGCGATTGCCGTTGGTCTCGTCACCGAGATGGACGAAAACGACAACATCAAGGAATACAAAACTCTGCTCGATATCATCGGATCAGAGGACTTCTACGGTGACATGGACTTCAAACTCTGTGGAACCAGCGAAGGTATCACTGGCTACCAGCTTGACCTCAAGCTTCCAGGTATCCCGCTGAGCATTCTCGAGGAAGCCGTGGTCAAGGCCGCTGGCGGGCGTGAGAAGGTGCTCGCTAAGATGCACGAAACCATCGACGCACCTGCAGAGCTTTCCGAGCACGCTCCACGTATCGAGTCTACCAAGATAGATCCTGAGCGCATCGGTGAACTCATCGGACCTGGTGGTAAGAACATCAAGGGTATCCAGGCTGAGTCTGGCGCCGATATCAACATCGAGGACGACGGCACTGTGCACGTCTATGCTTCCAAGAAAGAGAGCCTCGATCGTGCGATGGAAATGATCAAGCAGATGTTCGCCGAGGCCGAAGTAGGTGCCACCTACACCGGACCTATCGTTTCCACCACGAACTTCGGTGCCTTCATGCAGATCCTGCCCGGTAAGGATGGTCTCATCCACATCTCCGAGCTGGCCGAAGGCCGCGTGGAGAAGACTGAGGACGTCGTCAAGAAAGGCGACACCGTTACAGCGAAATGCATCGGTGTTGACGATCGTGGACGCGTTAAGATGTCCATCCGTGCCGCAGCCCGCGAAGCCAAGCAAAGCGAGGCCGCTCCCGAGACAGCTGAGGCGTAACGTGACGGCGACCTCTGGTCGCCTAGTCCAATTCAATCATTCAACGGCGAGTCACGAAAGTGGCTCGCCGTTTTTTTTAGCATGACAGGACCAGGTTGTGCTACAGCTCCTCAAGCTGCATCATCCGGCTTTCGCCATGCTCATTGGTCTGCCAGATTTTTCCTGTGTCCAGATCCATGGCACTTAACCAGCCGCCACCGTAGGCGCAGGTATCGAGGCAGATGGCATGTCCCTGATTGTTTGGCAGGTCTCCCTGGATGGTGTGGCCACAGACGATGGTTTTTCCTGAGATGTGTGGCTTTTGACTGTAAAAGCGTTGGTAGTAATACGTCTCCTGGTCTTGTAGATCGACGGGTGTCTCGCTTGCCAGACCAGCGTGGACGAGGATGTGATCTTCCAGCTCATGGTAGAGCTCTGCTGATCGGATAAACTCCCAATGGTCATCGGGGATGTCGTCAAAGCTGCCACCATAGGAATCCAGCGTGTCCATACCACCACAGAGCCCGCTGAGGAACCGCTCCATGTGATGGGGTGCTTCCAGTGCACGGATCATCTGGATTTCATGGTTACCCATCAGGTGGATGAGGCGGTGTGTCTCTTGAAAGCTGAGGAGCCGATCGATCACGCCTTTTGAGTCAGGGCCGCGATCCACGTAATCGCCCAAAGTGACTACGAGGTCTGTTTTATCAGGCTGCAGTATATCCAGCATGGTCTCAAGCGAGGTCAGACAGCCGTGAATATCTCCGATGGCGATGCGCATGTGAAATGGGATAAAAAAAAGCCGCCAAAGAAAAAATTTCCGTAGCGGGTGGATGATATGGATGATGATTTAACAAGTGGTGGCCCGACCCGGGATCGAACCAGGGACACTCTTGGGCTATTTGATAGTCCCTATTTCTATCTATTTCAAGGGTTATTTCGATATATATATTGCTGGGTTTGTTACGCTCTGCTACGTATGAAGCATCATGGCATCGCACTACAA
>JARFPV010000526.1 GCA_029288115.1 Akkermansiaceae bacterium
GTCAATCATTTAAGCATGACAATGGTGTGCCCTGGACTTGTAATAAAAATCAGTTGCAAGTCTGGAAAAATCACGCACATTCACGCAGTAAAATAATATCTCAATTACAACATGATTACTCTCGCATCCATCCCGACCATACTAGCCTTCAACGTCAGCAGCATCCCCATGCTTTACTGGATTATCATTGGCGGCTCCATGCTGGTATCATGGCTCGTTGGCAGCACTCTGAAGCGGCGCTTTGCCGAGCACTCGCAAGCCCCCCTTCCCATGTCCGGGCGTGAGGTCGCAGAACAAATGCTGCGAGAGAGCGGCATCACGGACGTCAGGGTCATCAGCGTGCCGGGGCAGCTTACCGATCACTACAACCCGGAAAACAAAACCGTCAATTTGAGCGAGGCGGTCTATCATATGCGCAATGTGGCCGCCGCTGCTGTGGCTGCGCACGAGTGTGGTCATGCCGTGCAGCACGCCAAGGCATACACTTGGTTAACGATGCGCTCAAAAATGGTCCCCGCCGTGAGTATCGCCTCGAACATGATGAACGTTATTTTCATTCTATCTCTTGTTGGAATGTTCGCATTCAGCAACCCGGCTTTCCTTTGGCTGATCGTTGTCTGTTTCGCTGCGACTACGCTCTTTTCCTTTGTGACTCTTCCGGTGGAATTTGATGCCAGCAAACGTGCGCTCGCATGGATTCAATCCAGCGGCATTGCCAAGAGCATGGATCAGGATCGTGCAAAAAACGCCCTGCACTGGGCGGCAATGACCTACGTGGTGGCAGCCATTGCCTCACTGGCGCAGCTACTCTACTGGGTGATGATCGCGCTCAACAGCAGGGATTAGAGGATTACTACCTCACCTGCTGGTAATACTGATAGTTCTGATAGGCAAACATGCCCATGAAAATGGCGATGAACATCTGCCCGGATGTCAGCGCGAGCATGCCGATAGCCGCAGCGGTGATGATTCCCGTCATGTGAACTGCCTTGGCTCGTCTTGGCCCGAGGATCGCTGCAAGCATTTGACCGCCGTCCATTGGGTAAATGGGCAGACAGTTGAATACCGCCCACACCAGGCTGATCCATACGAGGTAGAAAAAGAAGCTATTGGCCTGCGTTCCGTGAGCCGGCAAATAATCCCTGAGAAAGAGCACACCGATGCCGAACGCAAACTGCACGGCGGGGCCAGCGAGTGTAACCAGGAAGGATCTCTTACGTGTTAAGATGCCCGGAGGATACGTTGCATAACCACCCATGAAAGTCAGGACGACTTGTGTGGGCAGTTTGAATTTTTTAATCATCAGAGCATGACCCATTTCATGAATCAGCACCGATACAAATGCTGCCAGCATGAACATCGCTGTTTCAAGCATAGCTTCTTGGTTGGTGGCATAAAGCGCACCTCCCAGAAATGCTGTCGTTACCCAAAACCAAGGCTCTACTCTAACCGGGATACCAAAGAGTGAAAATTGAATCATAATCGTAATACTCTAGTCCTGAGCTGACAGCAAATTGATCGCGGTGACCAGTGCCTTGAGGCCTGCCATCTCGATGGAGGGGTCTACGCCGCAGCCCCAAACGAGTTGTTTATCGGCATCGCCCTGCAGTTGGATATAAGCAGCGGAATCAGCATCTGAGCCACCCCGGACAGCGTGTGACCTGTAGTCAGTGAGGTGGAAATTTTTCAGCCCCGCCTGTTCCATGGCGTGGACAAAGGCGTTGATTGGTCCGTTCCCCAAACCACTGATATTTTTTTCCTCCCCCTGGTAGGAAATACTCGCGTGGCATGCAACTTCACCTTTTTCACCCGCATGATGATCCAGTTCATAGTCGAGCAATGCCATTGGCTCGGTCAGATTGACAAACATCTTGAAAAACGCATCACGTATTTCATCGGGAGATAGTTCGCGGCCTAACTCATCGGCAAGGGCATATATGCGACCACCCACGACGGGATGCATCGTTTTGGGCAGATCGAATCCATGCTCGCGGTCGAGAATGTAGGCAACACCACCTTTTCCTGACTGTGAGTTAATGCGGATGATTGCCTCGTAGGACCTGCCAATGTCCTGAGGGTCAATGGTCAGGTACGGCACCTGCCATGAAATCTCCGAGTCGTCTTTCAGCTCCTTGGAGCGCAGATCGAGGCCCTTCTTGATCGCATCCTGGTGTGATCCGGAGAAGGCCGTGAACACCAACTCGCCCGCGTAGGGGTGGCGCTCGCTAACCGTCATACGGGTGACCCGCTCATAGACCGCACGGATGGATGGTAAGTCTGAAAAATCCAATCCGGTCTCGATGCCGTGTTGATTCATATTCAGTGCCACATTGGCAATGTCCAGATTACCGGTGCGCTCGCCATTTCCGAAGAGTGTGCCTTCGACACGATCGGCACCCGCCATCAGTCCCTGCTCGGTGGCAGCAATACCTGTTCCCCTATCGTTGTGTGTGTGCAGGGAAACGACCACGGAGTCGCGGCGATTCAGATTTCCACACATCCACTCGATCATATCAGCATGAATGTTAGGTGTGGTCCACTGCACGGTATCGGGCAGATTGATGATCATCTTTTTCTCAGGCGTCGGCTGCCAGACGTCGATCACCGCATTGCAGCAATCGAGTGCGAAATCGAGTTCGGTATCTGAAAATGACTCGGGGGAATACTGCAGCACCACCTCGGTCTCGGGAATCGTCGGCGTCAGCTCCTTGACCAGCTCCGCGCCATCGACGGCGAGCTTTTTGATATCATCACGGCTCGCATTTCCAAATGTGATCCGTCGCTGGAGTGGTGAGGTTGAGTTGTAGATGTGAACAATTGCACGTCGCGCGCCTTGAATTGCCTCGAACGATTTGCGAATCAGGTGCTCACGTGTCTGAACCAGTATCTGGATGGTGACATCCTCCGGGATGAGATCGTCCTCGATCAATCTTCGGCAAAAATTGAATTCGGTGTCGGCTGCCGATGGAAAACCAATCTCGATCTCTTTGAAACCAATGTCACAGAGGAGTTTGAAGAACTCGAGCTTTTCCTCGATGGACATGGGAACGGGCAATGCCTGGTTCCCGTCTCGCAGATCCACACTCGCCCAGATGGGCGCGTGGTCGATGGTACGATCCGGCCACTGCCTGTCGGGCAGGTCGACGGCGGGGAACGCACGGTATTTGCGGATGCTCTCGGGCTTCATGACGCGGTGATGCATGGAGGGTTTTTGCCTGAATTGCAAGCGTCAAGCCATGGCACTCGCCAATTCAGCACCACTTTATGCCTTGCCACGGCTCGGGAGGCTTGCCCATAGTGGTCTGGTAATGAACATCAAGATTCTCTTTCTTACGTCTGCGGCGGCTCTCGCCTGTCTTGTTTTTCCCTCGTGCTCAAACGGTGGAGGTAGTACTCCGCAAGAGAAGTACGAAGCCTACAACCGCCCAGCCACACTGCCTACCAACCGCTCCAAGGTGCGGGTGAAAGTTTCGATCAAAAACCGGATGGCATACGTAATGGAGGGATCAAAACCGCTGCTCATCATGCCTGTCACTGTGGGCACAGCCAGCAACCCGACCCCTCGTGGGAATTTCCGCATTTTCAACAAAACACATTACCATCGTGCCAACACACACGGATACGCAATCTCACCAAGTGGACGTGTCATCCCATGCTACCTACGCAACAAACCTTCCGGCTGGAAATTCAAGGGAACTCCAATGCCCTACTGGTGCGAGTTCAAGGGTGCGTATGGATTCCACACCGGATGGATGAAGCCATTCCCCGCATCGCACGGCTGCCTGCGCATGCACAAGAATGTGTCACCAAAATTCTTCCGACTCGTCAGCAATGGCACACCAGTCAACATTTCCTATTCCCAACCAGAGGACGCCACAATCGGTCGAAATATCCCGCGCCCTCCTGACTCAACTCCTTTCCCAGGAAACCCGGACGACATGATGGCCAAAACCAATAAGTTTTTCACCATGCACGAGAAGCCGACGTATAATTAGTCGATCCTTTTAATCGGCTAATCGCCGAGGCAATAAAGATATCCATCCTTGGATCCGGCGTAAATGCGGCGATTCCAGACGATGGGTGTGGCGTCGAACATCTTCCCCGCCAACCGGGCTAGTCGACTGAGTTTACCTGCCGGATTCACCTGATAGAGGTCCATGCCGTTGTCGTAACCGACCACGATCCTGTTTCCTACAAACAACGGCGTGGAAATACTTCCCATCGGGAGCTTGACGCGATCCAGCACCACCGGCGTAGGATAATTTTTCAGGCGTCTGGGGCCAGCCACCGTCACTCCCGGACGGACAAGCTTGTGATTGATCACTGTTAGATAACCATCAACTCCCACGAAACACGCAAGATCTTTCGAGATACCCGCATTGTACCGATGGTTCACAGCGACCGACCCCACGATACCACCGCGCCATTCGTAGAAGTTCACATCAGGCAATGGGTAATACCATTTCACTCCACCACCGGGCTTGATTTTCATCACCCCACCCTGACCGGCAATAAACTGCTTTTCCACACCTAACAATAGATGATTATCGTTCGTCAATGGCATGGTGCTATTGAGGTCACCACCGACGTCGAGGGTCCAGCCAATGCCGCCAAATCCGGTGGAACAAGAATAGACACGACCACAACCAGCCGCCACGTAGGCTTTCCCACGGCAAAGCGTCGGTGAGCCTTCACAGGAGAGTTCCTGACCGAACACAGGGATGTCTTTGTTACGATAGAGCAATGATTGCCTATAAATTTTCGGAGTCATGACCCCACCCTTCAAACGCGCCTTGGATGGGTTCGGTGAGAACACGGTGAAGTAACCATTTTCAAGGGGAATGCATGCCTTGCTGCCTATGATCAAAGCGGAAGCATCGACATCACGACTATTACTATACGATCTGCGGGAGTTGTGGCGCCACAAGACTTTTCCCGTTAAATAGGAAACACCACTCAGGCTGTAGGCGGCGCCATTGATAAAATCGCTGTGATACCCCATGCGGCTTCCGGTGATCAGGATGTAGCGTTGTTCGAGATTATTGCCACCCACATCGACAAAGGTCGAGGTGCCCTTGATGGCATCGCCAAGGCTTGTAC
>JARFPV010000578.1 GCA_029288115.1 Akkermansiaceae bacterium
GAGCACGCCTAGCCCACGCTCTCTGAGCCCGTTGAAGGCTTGTGGAGATGTAACCTCGTGCGCAAATTGCCGGTCAATGTAGAGCTGTGTCGGCCCGTCTTTGACCTCGGTCACAGCGTGCGCATCCCAAATTTTGTCGAATAGAGTTTTTGCCATTTTACGTTGGATTGTTATCTGAAAAATTGTCGTTCACTGGAAATGGGGCAAGTCCTGTGAACTCCGCGCGGATATAATGGAAGATCGGCCAGAGGTGCGATCATAAAGTTGAATAATTGCGTCAACAGCAAGGTATTACGCAGATCTTATTCAGCGGCTGTGAGCAACCATCCCCGCATTTCCTGGGTCACCCGTATGGTTGCCTTGAGTCGCTCTTCCCTCCTGTCCTGCCACGCTTGTGATGCGTAGACGGGGTGGGTCATCCAGACACTTGGCGTCTCGGCATCCACTGGCTTTCCTTCTTTGAGCGAGTCCCACCAAAGCGTAGCCTTGGCCTCCGTGTCGACCGTGCTCCATGCCTCGGTGCCTATTTGAGGGGCCTGCTGCATTGTTTTTAAGCCGATGATCGCAGCACAAGTTTCCTCACTCGATAAGCAACGCTCGGTCAACCAACGATTCTGCTCGGCGGGATTACGATCGAAGGGAAGAAACACAAATCGGATTGTCCTGGATGGGTTTTCCTTCGCCAGTGATGAAGCGAGCATCATGACAGTCGATGTGGTATTCGCGTCTGCTACCTCCCCTGCCCCGGCATAGCTGACAGCCATAAAAACGATTTCATCCGGTTTCTCTTTCCCACGGACATCAACCCAGAGGCCTTTAAAAAGAAGGTCATGTGCTGCTTCTCCGTGGTCTTTCCTGACGATGAGGCCTAGGTTCTGTGGACCGAGTCGCCCTTCAATCATGGCGGCAGCCTGACGCAAACCAGTCCGTCCCTCCTCGGTTTCCGTGGTGCGCGGCCCAATCAGATCGGTGAATTTCCCAACCATATCCTGCAGGTCGGAAATACGGATTCCTGTCGCGACAATGATATTTTGCTCGTTCGATTCCTCCTGGTGCTTGGCGAAATACATCCACATAAAAACAATCGTGCCAATCACCACGCCGACGGGCAGGATCATGATCAGAATTTTGTAAAGGCGTGGTGGGCGGTCTTCGCTCATGACAGGTTAGAGGAGTGTTGCAATTTCAGATGCAGCTCGTTGATGAGCTCCTAAGTCGCCCAGCTTTGCCGCGGTGGCGAGCAATTTTTGGGAAAGTTTTTCCCTGCCTTCGGCATCATTAAGCAAGTGGGTCAGGCAGACCTCAAGGTGTCCGGGATCGGCATCCGCTTGAATCAATTCGTCCACCACTTTCTCTCCTGCGAGAATGTTGACTAGTCCAATGAATTCAACCTTCACGAGCATCTTGCCTATCGCGTAAGTCGGCCAAGCGACCTTATAAACAAGGCAATAGGGCAATCCGAATGCTGCAGCCTCCAGTGTAGCGGTTCCGCTAGCGACAACTCCACAGGTAGCGCGCTGCATGAGCGAGTGGCTGTTTCCCTTTTTCAAGGTGATAATCGAATGATCAGGAAGCTTCGCTGAGTCGATGATATCACGCATCGCTGCCTCAAGCTGTTCAGACGCCGCCGATGCCTCAAATCGAACTTGCGGATGATGAGAGTGGATTCTGCGGGCGGTTTCCACCATCATGGGAAACAATCGAGCCACCTCGCGCTCACGGCTTCCCGGGAATAGCCCGACCAAGTTTTCCAAGCGCACGACATCCTCTTTCTTTTCCTCCAGTTCATCAACCAGTGGGTGACCGGTAAACACAGTCCGCAGACCAGCTGATTCAAAAATTTCCTGCTCGAAGGGGAAAATGCA
>JARFPV010000588.1 GCA_029288115.1 Akkermansiaceae bacterium
CGTAAAGCTTCGTGCCGGTGGTAGGCTCGCGCATCTCATCGTGGGCAACTCGCAGGCCACGTTCCTCACTATCGAGAAATAACAGAACGTGTTCCTCGCCATACATTTCTTGGAAATCCTTGTAGGAAAATTGCTCGGTGAGCGTTGTTTTTTTGATGACGGCTCCTTCGGCGGCAAAGCGTTCGAGTCGGCTGAATTTAGGGCGAGATGGAAATGAGATACGGCCCCGCATATGAGATGCAACAGCTTTGGAGTGGTGGTAATCATCATCGTGAGGAGCCACCTGCCAGATGTATTCCCTGCCAAACACATGCACAAAGTGTTGCGTGGCGAGAGAATTTACCTCGTCGTTTGGAGTGGTTGCCACGAGCTGTCCAAGTCCGGAGAGCTCGAGCTCATCCTCGACGTATTCAGAAAGGATGTTTGCCCGGTGTGCAGGGATGCCTAACAATTTTGCTTCAGCAATGTTATCGTAGTTGGTGTCTAACAATAATACGTCATGACCATCATCCTGAAGCGCTTTGGCGGCAAGCCGTGTCCAGAGCCCTGCGCCGGCGAACAGAATACCGCGTGGGTCCTTGGTGGCCAGTCCGAGCATACGCGCGATGGGTGCCGCAAAAATGCCGTACACAGCAACTGTGCCAATGATGACGATGAATACGATGGGCACCATTTGAGAAGTCGCCTGGCTTACGCTTTCGGTCAGATCACCTGCAGCGACAGCATGGTCGAATTCCAATGCAAAAATGGCAGTCACCGCAGCGGCTACGATTCCTCGAGGCGCCATCGCGGAGAGGAACACCTGCTCTTTAAACGTGACCTGTTTTGAAAAGAGATTGGATCCAAAGACAGAGAGCGGTCTGACGAGGATGACGAGGATGGCGAGCAGCAGGAGACCGGGTATGAGAGCGTCTTGCAAATCGATTAATTCCACCCGGCCTGAGAGAACAATGAACAGCACGGAAATAATAAGCACACGCAGGTTCTCTTTAAACTCGAGGATGTGTTTCACGGAAACGGACTTCTGGTTGGCGAGTGCCACACCGAGTACCGTGCAGGTGAGTAGCCCGGACTCCGCTTGAATTGCATTGGAGGCTGCGAAAGCGGTCGCAGTCACCGCGAGGAGAAACACCGAGTGTAGGTAGTCGGGGATCAGATGGTGCTTGAGTAAGAGCTCGATAACTTTCGCCAGAACATAGGCCATGACAACGCCTACCAATAAGGTAAGGCCGAGGGCACGGAGGACCTCATCCATCGCGTCATTGACACTTCCCGCGATAGCAACCTGATAAACGAGCACCGCAAGAATGGCACCGATCGGGTCAATCACGATGCCTTCCCATTTCACGACGTTGCCAATTTTCCTCGATGGTTTGATGTGTCGCAGGAGAGGTGCAATCACGGTCGGGCCAGTAGCCACAAGAATGGCGCCCATCATCGATGCTACCTGCCAGTCGAAGCCGAGAAGGTAACGCATGAACCCATAGGTCAGCAGGAAACTCAGCACCACACCAATGGTGCAGAGCCGGAGGGTTGGTGCTCCACTTTCCTTGAGGTCGGAGAATTTCAGAGTCAGCCCACCTTCAAAGAGAATCACCGCGACGCATAGTCCCACTGCAGACAAAAGAACGTCATTGGAAGCCAGGTAGTCATCCATCTTGGCTCCGGTAAAGAAGCTGAGTCCGAATCCGAACGCCAGCAACAGCAGGATCGAGGGTAGTTTGCATTTCCATGCAAGCCATTGGGCAAGGATGCCAAGCGAAAGAACCAGTGTGAAGTAGATGAGCGGGGTCATGAGTAATGATCTTGATAAATGTCAGGAATGGGCAGTTGATCAATGTATTTACAGTTCATTTTTCGTCATATGAAAAATGAACAAGAAAAAAACTTGGCGGCTTGACGTAGGGTGACCGTTTGACCAGTCTCGTGATCATGGCTTATGACTGGTCTGGGTCAAAGGCTATTTTAACGACTTATAACTCAAGCGAAATTTTCATACTGTGTATTCAAACGAAGACTACCTGCTCGAACTCCTAACAGAAGCTGGATTGGTATCAGCCGAGGAAATTGAATCTGTTCGCAGCCAACTCAAAGGCAGGGAAAGTGTAGTTGAGCGCTTGATTGGTGGTGGTCGCGTGAGTGAGGAGCAAGTAGCGCAGGTATGTGCTCAAAGCTCTAGCATGGATTACATTGATCTGGCACATACTCCGATAGCCCCGGATCTGTTTGAGAGAATACCAGATGATATAGCCAAACGATTCAGGGCGGTCCCTGTCGCTGATGACGGCACTTACCTCACGGTTGCTGTTTCAGACCCCCTTGATTTTGAAACCCTTGACAGTCTACCGCACATCCTGGGACGTGAGATTCAACCGGTCTGTGCAACGGCGTCCGCCATTCATCAAGTCATTCAACAGAACTACGGTGGTGATGTGGAGGAAGGAGAAACCACATCCGAGTTTACGGTTGTTAGTGCGGAGGGTGATGAGGAAGCGTCCGCCGATGATGCGCCAATCATCAGGATGGTTTCCGCTATGCTGTTAGAGGCCTTCAAGATGGGGGTCAGCGATATTCACATCGAGCCGTTGGAAACCTCATTGCGGATCCGCTTCCGAGTTGATGGTAAACTCGTTGAAGTGGATAACCATCCCAAGAAACTGCATCCGGCCATTGTTGCGCGGGTCAAAGTGATGAGTGGCACCATGAGTATCGCGGAGAAACGCTTGCCGCAAGACGGTCGTATTCAGATCCGCGTTGCAGGTAAGGAGGTGGATCTGCGGGTCTCATCCGTGCCTAGTAACCACGGTGAGAGTATCGTGATGCGTATTCTGGATAAAACCTCGCTGATGCTTGGCCTTCCCGAACTCGGTTTCCTGTCGGACGATCAGGATACATTCAACAAGTTGATCCGTTTGCCCGATGGAATTATCCTCGTGACCGGTCCTACAGGATCGGGAAAAACGACCACACTTTATGGCTGTCTGAACACGATCAACACCCCAGACCGGAAAATTATCACCGTCGAGGATCCGGTGGAATACGAGCTTCCGGGTATCAACCAGGTGATGGTGAAGACTGATATAGGAATGTCCTTTGCCGCCGCGCTTCGAGCGATGATGCGCCAGGCTCCAAATATCATCATGGTGGGTGAGATTCGTGATAAGGAGACGGCCAGTATCGCGATTCAAGCCGCCCTGACAGGTCACTTGGTGTTCTCGACTCTTCACACCAACGATGCACCAGGCGCCGTGGCACGCCTGGCTGATATCGGTATTCAACGCTTTCTCATTGCGTCTTCCATTCGGGCAATTGTTGCTCAGCGACTGGTTCGTAAACTTTGCCCGAAGTGCAAATCTCCGGCTGTCCTGAATGAACGCGAGATGCGTGTGCTGGGTCTCGATGCAAAGCAGGTCGCGGAAAGCGAAATCATGGGACCAGAGGGCTGTGAATTATGCCGTGATACCGGATACAAGGGCCGGATGGGTATTTTTGAAATCTTTAAGGTAGATGATGAAGTCAGGCACCTCATCAACGAGAAACTCACCTCGCCACAGC
>JARFPV010000152.1 GCA_029288115.1 Akkermansiaceae bacterium
AAGACAAACTTCATTGTGTCTTTCGCCTTGGGTGCCATCGAGATGTTCAGCCACAGACAAAGACCAGAGAGTAGCGCGCCTATGATGAACACCGGCATTGAGATACGAAGTAGACCAACGCCCGACATGCGCATGCTTACAAGTTCGTTTTCAGCGGAGAGTCTACCAAAAACTAACAGCACAGCGACAAGAAACCCCCATGGGATGGTGTAGATGAGCGAAAAAGGGAGGAAGCTCAGGATGAACTGTCCTACCTGAACGGTGGATGCCTTGTCCTCGACGAGTAGTGGCCGTAGTTCCTTGAAATGGTTCCCCATGACCAGAATTACGCTGAGCAAGACCACGCCAATAATCGTCGCAGAAATAATCTGCTTGCCGGTGTAGCGATCCATGAGGCGTAACATGCCCCCATTTTTAAAATGGAAACGCCGTGCTGTCGAGAATGGACTGATGTGGAATGACGCAGTTTCTTCACGCGTCGAGGCGGTTAGATCCGCTGCATCGACCTTGGCTCGCCTAGGATTTCCTTCAGGATCACGGCTTTGCGTGCGGAATCGGGGCTGGCGAGCATGTCACGGACTGAGCCGGTGGCTTTACCGCGTTTGCGTTTTTTGCGTCCGAGGTTCTGGAAGCGCTCGATCGCAGCTTGTTCTTCCGCGCTTAGCTGGGTTTTCTTGACCTTGAAGTTCTCGGGGTTAGCACTTGCTGGTGGCGTTGAGGGGACGTGGACTGGAGGTGGAACTGCGGCAGCCTGCGGCAGTGGTGGTGGCGCAGGTGCAGGTTGCTCAACCTGTGTCTGGCGCTGACGAATTTCCTCACGAAAATCCTCGTACATCTCCTCCAGAGTCTCGGAGACATCGTGAGGTTCCTGAGGTCCCTTGACTTTCTCAATAACCCATTTGATGGCACCGATCACTACAAAGAGGATCAGGAATATTATCCGCTCATCGATGCCTTCCATGGGAAACTAGGGTAGGGTGTCAGGGGGTGGGTCTCAGGGGTGGGGTGTCAGGGCGTTATTCCTCACCCTCGCCGCCGGCGATGTTGTCGCGCATTTTGGTGTCGGCGTTGACATTCTGGTACTTGACGTAGTCCATGACGCCGAGGTTGCCGGTGCGGAATGCCTCGGCGATCGCCATCGGGATCTGTGATTCGGCTTCCACAACCTTGGCGCGCATCTCCTGGGTGCGGGCAGACATTTCCTGCTCCACAGCCACAGCGGCGGCACGGCGCATCTCGGCCTTGGCCTGGGCGACCTGTTTGTCGGCTTCAGCCTGCTCTGCCTGGAGTCGGGCACCGATGTTGTCGGCGACGTCGACATCCGCGATATCGATAGAAAGGATTTCGAAGGCGGTGGATGCGTCCACACCCTTCTCAAGAACGAGTTTGGAAATGTTGTCCGGGTTTTCGAGAACGTGTTTGTAGGAAGCAGCTGAACCTACGGAAGTAACAATACCCTCGCCAACACGAGCGATGATGGTTTCCTCGGTAGCACCACCAACAAAGCGGTCCAGATTGGTCCGGACGGTGACTCGGGCCCGGGCGTTGACGGCAATGCCGTCCTTGGCCACAGCGGTGATCTTGGTGTTTCCGCTCGCGGGATTCGGGCAGTCGATCACCTTCGGATTGATGGAGGTGCGCACCGCCTCGAGCACAGACTTACCAGTGTCCGTGGTGGCGAGGTCGTTGGCGCATGCGCGGTCGTATGACAGGGAGATGCCTGCCTTGTCCGCCGCGATCATCGCGAGAACAACATGACCGATGTCACCGCCGGAAAGGTAGTGGGCTTCCAGCTGGTCAGTTGTGAACGGCAGGCCGGCCTTAACTGCGGTGATGCGGTTGTTCACGATCAGTGCGGGTGGCACTTTTCTGAAGCGCATGAAGACCAGGTTGAGCAGGCTGACAGGGGCGCCGGCGGTGCGTGCTTGCAACCAGATACCGAAGAATTTGATCAGGATGATGAAAAAGACGAGTCCGACAACGACTGCGATGCCGATGAGGATGATACTGATGAAGCCGTTGTCTGCTGCGAGAATAGGATTAGGCATTGTTTGAATAGGTTTTGTTAACTGCTGCCAATCTGGTTCATGGTTGCTAATGATGCAAGGACGCATCTTCATTAAATTAGCATGTATCACGCCTTGCTTTCCCCGCCGGATCAGGTATGGAATTCGGCGACATGAAGAAGCTCATTTTCAGTATCCTCGCCATCGGTGGCATGTTTGCGTTTATTTCCTGTGAACGTCACGAATGGGAGGACAGCGAAGGCAAGAAAGACGGCACCAAGAACCTCTATCCTCAGCACGATAAAGAGGATCACGATAAAAAGGATGGTGCCAGTCACTAATAAGTGCGGCAGCAAAAAACACAGCCGTCAACTGTTTCCGGGTGCGGTTTCCGGAAATCAGTGCATAGTTATCCCACTCTGATGGATTGATGGAAAATAACCGCACATCATCGAAAGTACCACCTTGGTTGTGGCCGAATTTACTGAGCCTCGATGCCCCGTTAGTCTCTGTGGCATGGATGTGGATGCTGGCGCGTGCGCTGCGGGTCGAGTATATCCAGCCGTCCATCTGGTGGGTGCTGCCATTAGCAATCTGGTGTGTATATGTAGCGGATAGGTTGTTAGACTCTTGGAGGCAGCCGAGGATGCGTGAATCCTCTCCCCGGCATGTTTTCCATTGGCGCTGGCGCTGGCCTCTATTCGTAGGCGTGGTACTGGGCACCGGTGTCTGCATTTATCAAGCGCTGTATGTGCTGCCGCGGTCGGTGTTTTCCGCTGGAGTGGTGGCAGTGATGCTGTGTGTAGTCTATTTCGTATTGGCATTTTTCCGTGGTCGGGGAATTCCGTATGCGAAGAACTTTCTGGCAGGGATGATATTCGCCATGGGGGTGGGGATTCCTGTCAATGCCGCTAATTCCTCACTCCTGATTACCGACTTGAATGAGGTGCTCTACGCACTTCGCCACACCGGACTCGCGGATGCTCTCTGGAATCTGGGCGACATGGTTATCAAGACACTGATTCTTATTTTCCTCTACTGTCGTGAGGTCTGGGTGTTCGGTCTGCTCTGCATGATGAATATCACCGCGATAGATCTGTGGGAAAAGGCAGAGGCTGAACCCGACGCGGCACTTGCCTACAGTCATGAGGCAACGCTTACCCTGGGCCTGGTCATGCTGGCCGGGGGCTCGTTGCTGTTCGCCGCTATGAGGGCGGACGA
>JARFPV010000086.1 GCA_029288115.1 Akkermansiaceae bacterium
ATGCACAGCTATCCCTGATCTTAGCCATCGGGCAGCTTCAAAAAGCAGCAGGACCGGATCAACGGATCACAGCATCGGGAAATCTCATCGATGCACATATTTCCAGAGGCATTACCGGTGTGTGGGAATCATATCCATTGGACCCAAACAATTTACCCGATCTTGCTTCTGCAAAAAAGCGCATCCACTCTGATCTGGTAAACAATGGGGAACACTTCCATTGGCTTACATCCGAATCACCGGGATACCCGGTCTCGGTTACTCCACCTTCAAGCCGGGATGGCCATGACCGGGCACAGTTGCTTATTCTGGCTACGACCCAGGATTCAGTGGCAGCCAAGGTCATTCCTTTCCCGGGGAATGGGTCAGGTGCCTGGGCAACAATCGATGAGGGTCTCAAAACCCGCTATAACCTGGCAAAATCGAACCCCAGCACCGACGAACTACTCATAGCCGGGATTCGATCCCCTGAAAAAAACGGCGTTGAAACGCTGAACGCTTTATCCGGGTTCGATTACTCAGATGTAGGATCCAACCGTCTGGTCTCGACAGCTCAGGGTGAAATCATCACGGGTAAGACAGATACTCTCAGCACACGATTTCACGATCTGACCACATGGTCGGCGGGACTTCACACCAATGTTTTGGATGGAGGTCTCAAGAGCGACCTTTCCATTGCTTTCGAGCAAGACCCCCTACCTGCAGCGCTGTCGAAGCGAAGGGTCTATTCTAATACTGATACACCCTACGCGCCATCGGATCCTTACTTTGCAGCGTTGGCGGATTATTACAGGTTGTCAAAAACCCAGAACAATCAGGGCCAACCACTCGGTATTTCCCTGCCGGAAAACTACACACCCACAACCAAGGACAGCTTGGGCAATACCATCCCGAACCTCAAAGCACCCAACGGTCAGATCCTCGCACCTGTGGTAACCAGGGTAAATATCGTGTTTTCCCTGGTGACGCGCAATGCACACGGACACTGGGCGAACACCATCACCAGACGCACAGGCGACCCTAAACGCAAGTACATGGTTTACCTCATATACACCCCCGTAGTGACGCTCTACAACCCATACACACAACCCATAACCGTCAACAACCTGAAGACAACCTTCCGATACTTACCTCTTGCTTTCACATTCTACCGAAGTGGCAAAGCCCAGAACCTAAACCCCGTCCTGTTGAGCCAAATGCATGTGTCCTCCCAGAACCGGACCGACTGGGAAGATTCTTTTTCTTGCACCCTTAATGACACCGCCATGAGTAGTGCATCGGGAAGCATCGAGCTTATGCCGGGGGAAGCACGCGTATTCGGTGTCAGCCACAGGGCCGGTACACGTTGGGGCAGCATGACGAACTACCTCTGGCAAAATGACCTCCACAAATCCAAGACCATTGACATGGTCTCTGGCTCCGGCTTCAACTTCAACAGCGGCTTCATTGTTGATTGGCTAGTGCCCTATGGTCCGGGCAGAGGAGCCGACAGCTACGGACTTGGCGTATTCGGAGCGCGTGCAGATGATACCATTAACGTTTCTTTTGAACCACGGATCCCCACACGCAATGGAAAGCCCATGGACTCATTCAGCATGCAAGTCAGCGCCCATGTGGCCGGCAAAGCCACTGAATTAGGTATCTATAGGTATAAGTACGGCACGCGCGATAGACTCATCGAAGCAATGGAGGCAGGGTCCCATCCAAGTCTCGGACCAGTCAAATTTCCTATACACCGCGAGAAAGCATGGAATCTCAACGAACTCTTCCAGACGAATGTGGATGCAACACCCGTAGAACAATGGACCGGCCCCAAGCAATTAGCGATTTTCACGCTGGCGAATAGAACTTCGAAAGACTCCCTCTTCCCGACTCAGGCAGGCAAACATGCCTCTTTTGCCCAGGCCAACCTGGATATGGATATAACAAAAGCCCACCCAGCTCAAATGCCCATGGAATTGTCTTTCCTCCCAATCAAGGGACAAGGAGCCAATACCGTGGGGTCGATTGACGTATTTTCAGCCAATGATCCACGGTCCTTTTTCTTTTCCGGATGGAGTGCACAGGATGGGTTTCTCCACCATCCTGTATATCAGAAACCCCGGGCACCACTCACAAATCTGGCTGACTTCCGTCACGCCAATCTCGCCTCGAGCGGTCATCTGCCCTCCCCGACTTATACCGTGGGTGAGTCCCTTGCCCATCCCTTGATGCCGGCAGACAAGGTAATCGATCACGCGCATCATTTTGGATACGCAACTCTGGATCATGCATGGTTATCCAACAACACACTATGGGACAAATACTATTTCTCAGGTCTTCGTACTGACGAAGACATCCGGGAGTTTATGGCGAATTCCAAGCTACCACTTCTGCCACGGAAAATTGCCCACTTACCAAAGGGGGTCACTCCAGACTCCGCGATACATAACCTCGGAAGCGACCAAGGCTGGACGACAGCTGCCGCCTACCAGCTCCAAAAAGGAAGCTTCAACGTCAACTCCACTTCTACCGAAGCATGGATCACTCTCTTATCATCTTTACGCAAAAAAACGATCCCACTATGGAATCCAAACAAGAAAACCAACATCAATGAAACGATGGAAAATGCTGCTTTCCCAAGGATCTACGATGGTCCTTCAGGGGCACTCGGAGATCCCATAACCGCCAGCACACAAGAACGCTGGAGTGGCATCAGGGAACTTAATGATGATGAAATCGATGCCCTTGCTACTGCCATCGTCGATGAAATCAGAAAGCACGGCCCTTTCC
>JARFPV010000159.1 GCA_029288115.1 Akkermansiaceae bacterium
GGCATGAGGCCATGCCGCCCTACCAGGGTGGTTACGTTAGCCGCCGGCAACGGGTGGGATGAAAACGACTTCCTCACCTTCGGCGAGTGGATGTGACCAGTCGGTGAAGTCGCCATTGACGGCGACCATCATGCCTTTGCGTTTTAGGGGGATGGAGTATTTGGCGCGAAGTTCCTCAAAGAGTCCTGCGGGGGTTTCGGAGTCGGTCTCGATGGTTTCAGACGATGTGCCGGTGAGTTCGCGGAGTTGGGCGAAGTAGGTGACGGTGATGGTTTTCACGGTGGTGGAATTGTTGAGTCGGGCTTTGATTTCCAGTAGATCGGCTTCGGTATTGGTATTGGCGAGTGGCCAGAGGCCGGGGGAAGGGAGTGTTTGGGTATCCGTGGCCAGGAGTATCGAGCGCGGGCAGCGTTTGTTAGCAAAAACGGCAGTCTTGACGGCTGGGATGATTGATGGCTCCCAGATGGTGCAGAGTGGTTCGGGAAGTCCATCTGTGGCGCTGATGTAGCAGGTGGCGTCTTTGCCTGGATCGCGCGACTGGACGAGTGTGGCGAGGTGCTCTTTTTCTATCAGTGGAAGATCGCACGCGAGGATGAGCCAGGGAGTGTCGGAGTCGTGTTTTTGAGCGGAAGCGATGGCGTCGAGTGGTCCGATACTGCCGAAGGCGTCGGCGATGGTGTTTGGTTCTTCAGTGGCTTCGCGGGTGGAAATGAAAACATCGTCACAGACGGATTCTAGCAACTGGATGCCGCGTTGTTTCTGGGTCAGTCCATCGCGTAGGATGAGTTCTGACTTGTCGGAGCCCATGCGGGTGGACTTGCCGCCGATGAGTAGCAGTCCTTTCATGATTCAGCTGTGTAGTCGCCGCTTTTGCCGCCGGTTTTTTCCAACAACTTGGTTTCCCGGATGACCATGGATTTGTTGACGGCTTTGCACATGTCGTAGAGGGTGAGGGCGGCGCCATTTGCGCCTGCGAGTGCTTCCATTTCGATGCCGGTTTTGCCGGTGGTGACGCAGGTGCAGGTGATGGTGATTTCTGTTTCTGAGCTTGGTTCGATGGTGAATTTGCAGCTATCGAGTGGTAGTGGGTGGCAGAACGGGATGAGGTCGGAGGTTTTTTTAGCCGCCATGGTTCCGGCGATGATCGCGGTGTGGAAGACGGGGCCTTTTTTGCTCTGGATTTCTCCGTCCGTAAGCAGTGCCATGACATTTTCACCGACATCGATGATGCTTTGTGCGGTGGCTGTGCGGCGGGTGATGTCCTTGGGTGAGACGTCGACCATGCCGGGTTGGTTATTAGAATCGATGTGGGTTAAATGGGTCATGGGAAATTGGGTGTATGTGTCGCTGGGGCGACAAAATGATTACCAGGGGTAGAATTTGAGGTTGGTGCCGGAGCGGGTGGTGCTGTCAATTTCGCAGATGCCGTGGCATCCTGCAAGTGCGGTGTAGTCGCCGGAGTTGCGTGGTGGGGTGGGGTGGATTTGGTTGCCGGAGACGCGGCATGCGACAAGGCCGGGGAATGGAGCGTTCCAGATGATGTCGTTTGCGAGTGAAAGTGATTGGGGGTTCCAGATTTCACCTCGCATTATGCGAAGGGCAGGGAGGATGTAACGGGCGAGGCATGCCATGACGGAAACGGGGTTGCCGGGCAGTGCGAATATAGCCCGCTTGCCGTTTTGTTGCGGGGTGTTGGGGGCAGCTCGCCCTACCGCAGTGGACCAGAATGCGAATGGTTTGCCTGGTCGTTGGGCGATGCCGTGGAAGCATGGGTCGCCAATGAGTGACTTCATCACAGGTGCGACGTAGTCAAATTTGCCCATTGATATTCCACCGGTCAGCAAAATGACGTCGTATTTATCCATGTTCAATTCCAGGGTGTTTTTCAGATCTTCCTCGGTATCTGGAACGTGGGCGTTGGTCACTTTTCCGAGTTGGTGTGACTCGATACTTGCACGGATAGCGGGGTAATGGCTCCTTCTGATCTGATAGGGTTCTGGTGTGTCATCCGGGGGGATGACTTCGTCTCCCGTTGTGATGAGTAGGATCTCGGGGCGTTGGTAAACTTTGATATTGGTGTGTCCCACGGATGCCGCGATGGCAAGCTCGGTTGCGCCAAGCGGGCTTCCTGCTGATACGAGAGCTGCTCCTGTCTCCTGATCACTGCCCATGGGGTGAACGTGCTGTCGTTTTTCAGCGATAGACCCAGCTGCAAGGTGGGCGGTTCCATTCTTGATCTTAATGTCTTCGATCTTGATCACGGTGTCAGTGCCATGAGGCAATGCGGCCCCTGTCATGACCTCGATGCAAACATTTGGGTTGGCCATTTCCAACGCCGGCATTCCGGCCGCCTGGGTTCCGGTAATGGAAAAATCACGCCGCCCAGCCGCGAAGCTTTCATACTGGATGGCAATGCCGTCCATCATGACGCGATCATAGGGGGGGATGGGACGATCGGCGCAGACCGTCTCTGCAAGAATCCTGTTGGATGCATCATCGATGCCTACTTCACTGTAGCCAAGTGCGGACACTTTGTCTGCGATGTAAGCGTCGGCTTGTTGAATGGAAATGAGCTGCTGCATAGCGGTCGTGCAGAGCTGGTGACGTCGGTCAGCGATGAGTGCCTTTTGACGATGCGCCTGTCTGCCCCGTGAAGATGGGGATGGCGACCTTCAGGAGCAAGGTGTAAATCATCAGTCCGGCAGCCCAGATGCCGGCGGAGACTTTCCACTCGATGGCACTTGGGATGTATTCGACCCATTCGTGCAGGGTGGACGGGATGAACCCCGGGATGATCAGGCCCATGCCTTTTTCAATCCAGATACCTACGAAAATCAACACACAGGCGACATCGAGTGTGCGCATGTGCTCGTGAATCTTTGGTCGCATCAGCAGAATAGCTGCTACGACAACGGAGATCGTGGATACCCAGATCCATGGTTGTAGGGCGTTGAGGCCGTGATGGCCGAAGTAGAGATATTTTGCGGCGGTTGCATGGCTGCCGCCGGTGTAGAACTCGGTGAATAATTCGGAGGCGAGCATCACCAGGTTAATGAGGATGGTGATGCGCATGATACTTGTCAGGGTGCGGATTGATCCTGATCCGATTTTCATGCTGGTCATGCGCCGGATGATTTGCAGAACGATAATGATGAATGCGGGTCCGGCGCAGAAGGCGGTTGTTAGGAACCGTGGTGCCAGCAAGGCGGTGTTCCAAAATGGCCTTCCACCAAGTCCGCAATAAAGAAATGCAGTGACGGTGTGGATGGAGATGGCCCAGGCGATGCTGATAAAGACAAACGGCACGTACCACTTTGGGTTGGGGACCTCGCCGAGGAAGCGCTTATAGAGTAAATAGCCACAGATGTGCAGGTTGAGAAGCATGTAGCCATTGAGCACAATCACATCCCACGTGAGCATGGAGATGGGGAAATTAAATTTTCCTACGACAGGCAGCATGTGCCAAAACCGATCGGGTCGACCCAGATCCGCGATCACAAACATCAGGCACATGGCGATGGATGCAATGGCTAACAGTTCACCGATGATGACGGTGTCGTGCATGTCCTTGTCCTTGTAGATGTAGGCTGGGATGACCATCATGACACCCCCAGCGGCCAGACCAACGAGGAAGGTGAAGTTTGCGATGTAGAGTCCCCACGAAACGTGGTCGGTCATCGAGGTGGTGATCATGCCGTCGCGCACTTGGATGGCCCAGGCATTCGCGCCCACGAGTGCCACACAGGTGAGGAAGATCATCCAGGCGTAAAATGTCCAGCTGCCCGAGGTGCAGAGCCTCAGTGCTAGGCGGAGGAATTTTGGGTAGCTATTGACGTGGAAACGCGCGTCGTGTTGCACGTTTTCCGTCAGGGTGGCATTGTCTGCGCTCATGATTCGTTGAAGGTTGGAAATATTCAGATGCTACTCGTCGAAGAAGTAGAAGAAGTTGGGTTTGGTGCCGAGTTCCTCCTTGAGCACGAATACGCGTTTATTCGCGAGTACGGTGCGGATCTCAGACTTGGGGTCAAGCAGGTTGCCAAAGACGCGGGCACCTGTCGGGCATGCCTCTAAGCAGGCAGGAAGCTTGCCCTTGCGTGTGCGGTGCAGGCAGAAGGTGCATTTTTCCATGACGCCCTGAGGCCGAATCCTGTTGGAAAGGTATCCTTGTTCCGGATTGATTTCCTCTTTGGGTATCTCTGGTTTTGTCCAGTTGAAGCGGCGGGCGTGGTAGGGGCAGGCGGCCTCGCAGTAGCGGCAGCCGATGCACCAGTTGTAGTCGACCACTACAATGCCGTCGTTTTCTTTCCAGGTGGCCTCCACCGGGCAAACGTCTACGCAGGGTGGGTTCTCGCACTGCTGGCACTGGACTGGCATGTAGAATTTGTCATCTCGAGGAACGGGGTGGTTGTAGTCGGCATTGCCGTGCTCCATATCCATGGATCCCTTGCTCATTTCCAACACGCGGATGTAGGAGTTTCCTGACGCGCGGTCGTGGTTGTTCTCCTCGTGGCATGCCTTGGCACAGCGGCGGCAACCGACACAGATACTTAGGTTCAGGGCGTAGCCGAACTTCACGCCCTTTTGCGGTTTGATGTCGGAAATGCTGACCTCGGCATCGTAATTTTCCCTGGTTTCTTTTTCAAGGCGTGCAATGACTTCCGCTAACTGCTCCTTGTCGAGCTCACGGTAGTGTGTTTGGAGGAATTCATCGACTGAAGTTGTTTCCTTCCATTCTGTTAGTGGGGCCATTGCTTTGGCGAATGCCGCTACCCCAAGTGTAGCTCCGGCGCCTTTGAGTAAATTCCGCCGATTGAACATGCCTTCTTTTCCAGCGTTGGAGCCGTGACAACCACAGTTGCTGCCGCATGGTTCTTTTTTTTCTTCACTCATCTTGGGAATGGTTATCTGTTAGTGGGTGCTTGCGTCCCCTTTGGTTCCAGCCCGTGTTTTCGGAGGGAAGACAGGCATGAGCTTCGGGTAGGCAGGTGCGTGAGGGTCGTGACAGTCAACGCAGTTGTTGCGTTTGCGAGGTCCACGGGTGAGGTCCCAGTAGCCGGTCATGCCTCCGTGACTGCCGTTCTTATAGTCGCGGTATTGGGGGCCGTGGCATTGTGCACAAAGTTGCATGACGTTAGAGAATGCGACCGATGTTCCGTCGGCGAGTCTTAGTGACTCGTAGTCCTCGGGGTTGTGGCAGCTGGCACACTTCAGTGAGTGATGCTTGAACGTCATGTTCTGGTGAAAATCATCCAGCTGGGTGGCATCTGCTGTCAGGGTGTTAGGTTTTTTGACGTCATGGCAGTTGTTGCAACGGATTAGTACGGCGTTTCCATTGTGGTCCTTTTTCCCGGAATCCACCATTGGCATCAGGCCTGGGCGATTGACGATGACCGGATGTTGTTCACCGCCTGGTTCCCATGTTTCCAGCCCTTCCTCCTGTTCCTTGATTCCTCCCTCCATGTAACTGATGGTAACGGATGCGAGGAGTATTGCCATGATGAGCAGACCGATGGTGACGACGATTCTTCCGGTTTTGGTAATCTTTTGCATCACTATACAGGGTGGTGGGCTCTTAAACAGTTTCTTGCTGGCCTCGCCTGTGTGATGAAGTAAAAAAACGATCCTTTCAAGAAAAAAAGAAATAAAATTCTTGAATATGTCATGAGTTGTCTCTATGTGTAGAGCCACAGGAACAACCAGCTCCTCGATAATGCCAGTCAACGGACTATTGCTCACACTCAAAGAAGACGAGGGTCTTGTTTCTAATGCATTGTTAGAAATCGAAGGTCGGCAAGATATTGAGCTGGGTGAGCGCACAGGGAGATGGCAACCGGTGGTTGTGGAGTCTCGCGGCACCAAGGGATCACATGAAGCGCACGAGTGGCTTGAATCGCTTCCCGGAGTGATCATGGTGGATGTTGTGTTTTCCAGTGTTTCGCCACCTCCTGAAAAGCATTCCCAACAACCAGTCAGTTAATAACCAATAACCAAACAAGTGATGAAAACGATGGAACGCCGTGACTTTTTGAAGCTAACAGCCATGACTGCCGCTACGGCTGCGGCGCAGGCGAAAGCGGGTGTGGAGCGCACCGCTGCCTACAAGGACGGGCACGGCATTCGCTGGGACAAGGCGCCTTGCCGGTTTTGCGGAACTGGGTGTCATGTCAAGGTGGGTGTGAAAAATAACCGCGTGGTGGCGATTGCCGGAGCGGAAGATGCGGCGGTCAACAAGGGTCTGTTGTGTGTGAAGGGTTATCACGTGGGTGGTATTCTCTATGGAAAGGATCGTTTGACCACGCCGATGCTACGCAAGGCTGGTAAGCTTGAGCCGATTTCCTGGGACGAGGCGATTACGGTGATTGCCGAGCGTATTTATAAAGAGCCAAAGAAGTTTGCTATCTATGGTTCCGGCCAGTGGACGATTCCCGAGGGATATGCTGCCCAGAAATTTATCAAGGGTGGGCTTTCTAACAATCATATCGATCCCAATGCGCGTCTTTGCATGGCATCGGCGGTGACCGGTTTCATTTCGACATATGGCGTGGATGAGCCTGCGGGTGTGTATGAAGATCTGGACAAGGCATCGACGGTGATTTTCTGGGGCAATAATCCTGCTGAGATGCATCCTGTTTTGTTTTCACGAATCGTGGATCGTCGTTCGCGTGGTGAGAAAGTGACCATCATCGATCTCGGAACCCGACGGACGCGTTCGACTGAGTTTGCGGATCATTATCTTGAGTTTCGCCCACAGACCGATCTTGCGATTGCCAACTGCATTGCCAATTATTTGTTAGTCAATGACAAGTATGACAAGGAGTTCGTCAGTAAGCACTGCAACTTCCGCATCGATGTGGATGACGAGACTCGCGATCTGTTTGGTAAGGCGAGTACTTTCGAGGAATACAAAGATAAAATGTCCACTTACACGCTCGAGTATACCAGTAAGCTTTCGGGCCTTCCGGTAGAGCAGCTCAAGGTGTTGTGTGAGACCTTTGCTGATCCTGAGCAGTTGGTTACTTCGCTTTGGTGCATGGGGGCAAACCAGCATTACCGCGGCACTGCCATGAACCGTTTGATTCATGGTGTGCATCTGCTTTCTGGTCATTTCGGCAAGCCTGGTGATGCTCCTACCAGTTTGACCGGTCAGCCGTCGGCATGTGGAACTGCCCGTGAGGTGGGGACTCTGGCGCATGCGCTTCCTGGCGGACGCATCGTAAAAAAACCGGAGCATCGGGAAGCGTGTGAGAAGGCGTGGAACCTGCCAGCTGGTAGAATCAATCCCAAGCCGGGTTATCACACGGTGAAGATGTTTGAGCAATTTTGCACACCTACAGCCAAGGGTGGAGACATTTCGACGATTTTTGTGCAGGTAACCAATCCGGGTCAATCACTACCGAATTTATACAAGCTGTTTGAGGCCAAGAAGGATCTGGAAGACAAGTTTTTGATTGTTTCCGAGGTTTACCCGACT
>JARFPV010000177.1 GCA_029288115.1 Akkermansiaceae bacterium
GACTACCTTGGATGAATTGGAGACGACCCAACTCCCCTTTTTCGTAGAGGTCTTTGATAAAAAGAAACTCACGGCTGTAAACGACGGTCTCCATCATCATGTATTTCAAGCCCGTTTCCTTCACCAGGCGGCAAATCTCCTCGCATTCTTCAATACTGGTAGCCATCGGCACCGTGCAGGCGACGTGTTTTCCCGCCTTGAGCGCTTCGATCGATTGCTGCCCATGCAGGGGAATCGGCGTATTGATATGCACCGCATCGATGTCAGGATCAGCGAGCATATCGCCGAAACTAGTGTAACGTTTGTCGATGCCAAACTTATCGCCCACTTCGTTCAAGCTAACTTCATTGCGCTGGCAGATCGCCGCCATCTCAGCTCCGGGATGACGTTGATAGATCGGGATGAACTCAGCACCAAAGCCAAGGCCTGCGATACCGATACGGATAGGTTGTTGTAATGCTGTCTTACTCACGGGAGGGCGACACTAAACATACAGCATCGATTTTTATTGGAGAATAGGGACAAATTTTATGATAAATACGCCATTTGACAGATAGGTTATGGTGCTAGAGCTATGGAAAAAATAGACAAGCATCTCAAACGTAAACAACAATGGATGGCACAAGCGGATCCTCATCGTGGCTTTGAGAGGTTTTTTGACTATCTTCCGGGCGTGTCCATTTTCGCCAAAGACCGGGAAGGGTATCTCATGCGTGGCAACGCTTGTTTTTTGTCGCGCTTTGGTATGAAAAATGAAACCGAACTCCTGGGAAAAACCGACTACGATCTATTCCCAGCTACCATGGCGGACAACTTTCGCAAGGATGACTTCGAAGTGATGGATAGTGGACAAGCCAAGCCCAACATCATCGAGACATTCTTCAATCAGCAAGGACTACCAGACTGGTATATTGCGCACAAGTTGCCCGTATTCTCAAAAACGGATCAAGTCATTGGAGTCATGGGCATGATCAAGAGCCACAAATCAAAATTCGGGCACGATGGCTTACCCGCCTACGAACATCTGGCCCCGGCGATTGATTACCTCAGGGAGAATTTCAAAGAGCCCATTGCGATCGAAAAACTGGCCGCCATCTCAAACCTCTCTCTCAGGCAATTCGGCCGTAAGTTCAAAGACTACTATGGAATCACCCCACAACAGTTCCTTATCAAGACGCGAGTACAGGCAGCCTGTGAAGCACTACGCAAAGGTGAAATCAACTTATCAGAACTTGCGCTTGAGTTAGGATTCTACGACCAGAGCTCGTTCACACTCCAATTCCGCAAACACATGGGCACCACCCCACGAAGGTTTGCTGAGCGAGAGAAACAGCATTGATCAATGGCGTATTTATCATAAATTTTGTCCCTATTCTCCAATCAAGATTTCATCGATAACGGTAGAAACAATCCGTCCATTTCCATCCACAAGCATGATTGCTCCTATTCTACACGCCCCATCGTCTCGTATCATTTTTTGCACACTCTGCATTCCATTTCTATTAGCCGTTCCTGCGCAAGCACAAGAAAACATCGGCTTGGAAAAAGGTAACCTCTCAGGCTGGACCGCTACGGGCGACGCTTGGAATGGCCAGCCCGTGAAAGGCGATACTGTAAGCCCACGTCGATCTGGACAAGCAAGCGATCACGAAGGACGTTTCTGGATCGGGGGTTACGAGCCTAGCCAGTCTGACTCGGGAACAGGCACACTCACATCAGCTCCATTCAAGGCCACCCAGCCTTGGGCATCCTTTCTCATCGGCGGCGGCAAGCACAAGGGCACACGTGTTGAAATCATCGACACCACATCAGGCAAGGCCATCTTCACCGCCCATGGAGAAGAGCGTGAAAACATGCACCGTGTCATTGTTGATCTGACAAAACATCAGGGAAAAACCATCGCCATCCGCCTCGTCGATGAAGTTAAAACCGGCTGGGGACACATCAACTATGATGATTTCCAGTTCCATCAATCGCGCCAGTCCATCCAGCCCGGAAGAATCGCCACCAGCCCTCTGCTCAAGCACCTCACTCCCAATCCAGGCGATGCCAAAAACAGCACCGTTTCCTCCATGTGGGTGCCTGAAGGTTTCCAAGTCGATCTCATCGCTGCCGAGCCGGACATCCGCCAACCCATCGCCTTCACATTCGATGCCAAAGGCCGCATCTGGCTTGCCGAAGCCCTTGCCTACCCACGACGACAAAAAGACGGCAAGGGTCAAGACCGACTCATCATCCTCGAAGATCGAGATGGCAATGGCAGTTTTGAAACGAAGAAAGTCTTTGCGGAAAAACTCAATCTCGTAAGTGGATTTGAAATCGGTTACGGCGGTGTGTTTGTGGGTGCCGCCCCCCACCTGCTCTTTATCCCGGATAAAAACGGTGACGATCAACCTGACGGGCCGGCGAAAGTCTTGTTGGACGGATGGGATC
>JARFPV010000227.1 GCA_029288115.1 Akkermansiaceae bacterium
AGCGGCACAGTTTAATTACGCACTCCACCTTGAACTCGGCATTGGTGTAGCAAAGAATGCCCGGGAAGCAGTGCACTGGTATGTTAAGGCTTCTGAGCAAGGGCACGTTAAGGCACAGTTGAATCTTGGGTTATGTTATCAGTTTGGTAGCGGTGTGAAACAAAGCTACGAGGAGGCGAAAAACTGGTTGAGCAAGTCTGCAGACGGTGGCAGCGCAGAAGGAATGTTCAATTTAGCGGTTCTATATGGAGATGCCGCTGCTGGCATGGTTGATCACACACGAGCAGCCGAACTTTATACCAAGGCTGCCAAGCTCGGTTACCCGCCCGCTATGTTTAACTTGGGTGTTTACTACGAAAATGGAATGGGGGGGCTGGAGCCGGACAAGGCTAAGGCCATGGAACTTTATCGCAAGGCGGCAGCAAAGAACTACAAGAATGCCATTGATTTACTCAAAGAGAGGGAGTGAATTGTCAGTATGTGGGTAAAAAAATACCGGGCCGTGCAGTGCAGCGACCCGGTATGTTGATGGATTTTAATTGTATCCGGACTAGCGGATAAGTTTAGCGTGTCAATTGACGGCCACGCTCGATCTCGTATCCGAGTTGTCTCTGGAGTTGTTGGCCTTCAGCTTCGCGCTGGTTCATTGTTTCCGTGTATGCACAGCTGGCAAGAGCTCCAGGAATGCATATGCAAGTGAGGAGAAACAGGCGCTTGAGCGTTTTGTTATCTTTCATAATATTGGTTTTAGTTTGGAGTGTTGATGATGCTTTCTGGTCTAACGGCTTGCTACGCTGGAGTAGCTCGCAAGTGTGGAACGGTGCCTTGCCAGAGTTGCGCGTTCGCTCTTGGCGATACGGATTTCACGGTCAAGCTCTGCCCTTTGTGAGCCTGCTAGCTTAACGCTTGTCGCCTCACGCTCTCTAATCATCTTATCGGTGGTTTGAATCGCACGATCCACGGAAATACGCTCAGATTTGGCAAGTGCGGCACGCTCAGCGGCACTGGCAGCGCGGATTTGTGCGATACGAGCAGCTACTTTGCGGTTATATGCTGCTAGACGGGCGTTGTTAGCTCGTGCGGATGCGATCATGCTGCGCAGCGTATTGTTGTCGAGGCGCTTTTGGCGTGCCTTGTTAGCTTGGGCTTTGCCGATTCCGTCACCAGCAGCAGCTCCAATGAGGCCTCCGATGAGAGCACCAGCAAGTCCGTTGCCTCCGTTGTTACGGGCAATCGCATAACCGAGTCCGGCACCGACCAACGTCCCGACTCCACGAGCCTGGCCGAGAATTTTGGTTTCCTGGGCGTCATAGGCGAGTTCGCCGACTTGTCCGCGGCCACCGATGCTTCCGATTCCGCTAGCGAGATCTCCACAACTGGAGAACATCATGGTGACAGCAACGGCTGCCGATGTTGGCACGGAGAGGTGCCTGAATAATGTCATTATTTTCATAGGTTGTCTTATTGGGTTGTTTTATGTCTTGTGGTTTGGAATTGGTGCGGGCAATTGGGCTGACCGCGTGAGCCGACAGTACACGATTAGTTATATAACCGTGAACTATCATTAATACTCTATACTCAGTATAGTTACCCCAAAGCTGATAGGGCAATCTTTTTTATCTGGAATGCTATTTTCCTGAGATAACTGACGAAAGCTGGCTGGAAATGACGCCAACTGGATCGGCCAATGGGGTGGGCTATGATTTTGCCCCATCCACTATTCGCCTACCTTGTCCTTGAAAAAATCGAAGGTGGCCTCGAGGCCTTGTTCAAGGGTGAATTGCGGCTCCCAGCCCGCTGCTATTAGCTTGTCGGCAGAGGCTCGTGAATGCCTGACATCACCTGCACGTTCTTCGGCGTAGGTGATTTTTGAATCCGTTTGAGCTGAAGAGAGAATGTTGTTAGCCAGATCGTTGATGGTAATTTGACCACCGTATCCGGCGTTGTAGGTGCCATGCATGTCATCATTGAGGGCCGCGAAAACGAGGGCTCCCACGATGTCCTTCACGTAGATGAAGTCGCGTGTCTGTCCACCGTCGCCAAAGATTGTGATATCCTCGCCCTTTACGGCTTTTTCAATGAATATGGGAACGGCGGCAGCGTATGCTCCCTTGGGATCCTGGCGGGGACCGAAGACGTTAAAAAACCGCAGCGAGGTGGTCTGTAGCTTGCCCTCGGTTCGGAACATTTCCAGGTAGTATTCTCCATCCAGCTTGGTGATTGCGTAGGGGCTTTTGGGCTCGGGTGACATGGTTTCGAGCTTGGGGACTGTCGGGTTGTCACCGTAGTTCGCAGCCGATGATGCCAATACGACTTTTTTCACCCCTGCATCAGAAGCTTCTTCTAACACATTGAGTAATCCGTTCACATTGATCTCCACACACTCGGCGGTTTTGCTCATCGATTCCGGAACCGAAACCATGGCGGCCATGTGGAAGATGTAGTCGATGCCTTCGACGGCTTTTTTGACAAGCTCGCGGTCTGTGATCGAGCCTTCGATGAATTCACAATCGAGCCCGTCCAGATTGTGGCGATAACCGGTGCGCAGGTTGTCGAGTACCCGGATGGTGTCGGCCTTACCCTGAAAGTGCTCAACGATATGTGAGCCAATGAAGCCCGCTCCACCTGTGACGAGTATGTTCATGATTTGATGTTAATCGAGAGATTCAGGGTAGTCTCCCGCTTCAATGAGCTTATTGATGTTTTCGACGACGTAGGGTTTGTCTTCTGGGTAAGTGACCCCAAACCACGAACTGGAGGTTTCCAGAATCTTGCAATCGGCTTTGCCGTCACGGATCAGTTCATCAACGAGAGTGGGGATGTAGCACTCCGACTTCATTTCCTCACCGTGTGCCTTGAGAAATTCGATAAAGTGCGTTTCCAGATAATCAAAAAGGTCTGCTGTGAAGCCCCAGAAATTCATAGAGGCGATGGCGCCCTCGGAAACAGGTCTTCTCTCGCCGTTCAACCAGTTGCCGCGGATCGTGTTGTCAGCTTCGCGGCTGATTTCGGTCACTTCTTCGACGTCCTTTAGGAAACCATCCGAACCTGAGCAAATGCCACGGTTCACATTGCCGTGATCCGATAGTGTCTTGGTCAGCTGGTAGCCAATCATGCCGTAATGCGAGACGCCGTCGTTTGTGTTTGCTGATTGCTGGAAATATTTCGCCATTTGGTGATAGGAGTCTGCGCCGTAGAAATCATCAGCATTGATCACTGCGAAAGGTCCGGAAATGGTGTTCCTTGCTGCGCGGACGGCGTGGATGGTGCCCCAGGGTTTTTCTCGGCCGTCTGGGACGGAGAACCCTTCGGGGAGGTCGTCCAGTTTCTGAAACACATAGTCGACCTGGATTTTCCCGCTGAATTTAGATCCGACGGCTTCTTTGAAAACCTCAGCAAAATCCTCGCGAATGATGAACACCACGCGGGTGAATCCTGCACGGATGGCGTCATAGACAGAGTAGTCGAGGACGGACTCACCATTCGGGCCCATCGGGTCCATTTGTTTCAGACCGCCGTATCGGCTGCCCATACCAGCTGCGAGAACAAGAAGTGTAGATTCCATAAAATGATTCAGATCGTTTATT
>JARFPV010000405.1 GCA_029288115.1 Akkermansiaceae bacterium
GCCGCGCATCAAACTACTCGACGGCGAAACATCAGGCACGCCTTACGAAGTGGCATGGAAACGCATAGCACCGGGAAGGTTTTCCCTCACCCGTGATCTGGAAGAAGGAACACTCGTCCGCGGAGCCATCCAAACCGGAGAACACGCCATCCCCTTCGGACCGATCATCGTTGGCTCCAGCACTGAGTGGGCGTTTGATCCTGACCGGCTCGCTGAATTACGCTCGGTATCGGCACAAACCGGCGGACGCGAACTCATCGACCTATCACAGGCGTGGTTACGACCACCCGTCATTCACAGTGCTGATTTGAGAATCCCGCTCGCAATCCTGGCTCTGGTTCTTGTTTTGTTAGACGCACTTATCACACGAACCGGATGGAAGCTGCCACTTCCGGCACGTGGAGGCAGCAAAGCTATTCAAACAAAGTCTAAAGAAACTGCCTCTGCAACCGCGGTCGAGACACCAATAGATGACGGATTTGCAGCACCATCAAATCAAGCCACCCCTCCAGACACAGGTAAACCCACACCACCAGCACAGCCAACGCTCACGATGACTGCTGACAAGCCAGAAACAAAACGCAGTTCGAGGTTCGACCGTGCAAAACGGCGAAAGTGATCTATACTCTGGTATGGAGGCATAAGCCATGACAACTGATCATCCCATTGCTTTGACTATCGCTGGCTCGGACTGCTCGTCCGGAGCTGGTATCCAGGCGGACCTCAAAACGTTTTTACAACACAAGGTGCATGGCCTGAGTGCTGTGACCAGCGTGGTGGCAGAAACACCTCTGGAAGTCCGACAAGTATCACCCATCCCTGTGCCGTTGCTTCAGGACCAAATTCACATTTTATTGGAAACCTATCCGGTGGACGTCATCAAAATCGGGCTACTCCCTACGCGAGCCAGCGTGATCGCAGTGGCTGAAATCCTGAACCAAAACTCTATCCCATCGGTCATCGATCCCGTCATGGTCGCTTCTGCAGGCAGCTCGCTCTCGGATGATGATGCTGCTCAGGCACTTTGCTACCGCTTAATCAAAGAGGCCACACTAGTGACACCTAACATGCCTGAGGCCTCAGTGATCCTGAATCGCACAGTCACCACGGAAGACGACCTTGAAACTGCCGCACGCGACATCGCGGAAAAATACCAAACATCCTGCCTGCTCAAGGGTGGGCATCTACCTGGTAACTCAGATCGACTCGACGTACTCTGGCACGAGGATAGGGCCTACCACTATCGTCACCCGGCCGCCGACCTACCCGACAGCATCCACGGCACAGGATGCACTCTCTCGTCTGCCATCTCCGCCAACATGGCACTTCAATCATCAGTCGAGCAATCGGTCGAGTCCGGTATCAAATACGTGCAAAAACTGATCTCCGGCGCCTACAAATGGAATGAATCGGGGCAGGAAATCCACTGCCTAGGTTGGTAGATCGTGTGTGCACTCGCTATTTGATTAACTTTGATTGCCTTTCTATATATCTTTACTATTTAGCTGGAAATTAGATGAACACAGCGGTGACATGGATGTCACAATCTTTACGCGTGCATCCGCATTGAGAGGTGCTAGCCTTACGCCCAATGAGAGACTCCACTAAACCAAATTCAAGCATCGCGAGTGCGGTCAAACGAATTACACTGACGAGCCTCACCCTTACTAGCTGCCTTTTCCTCGTTTCCTGCGGCAACTTTGATGCTGCCAGCACAGTCAAGAAACCGTTCAAATCCGTTGCCAAGCTGGTGCCCAGCAAGTTGCCAAAGCTCTCTGAGCTTAAACTTCCCAAAATACCGCGTCTCATTCCCCAGCGCATACCTATCGCCGAAGTCAGAACTGAAGATTTGAAGGAGTTACCCACAGGTGCCGAAAAAGCCCTCGCCTTCGAACAAAAAAGAAAACGGCGCAGGTTTGCCTTCATTCCCGGCTTCTACAAGCCACCTACTCTGCCAGATTCACGAAGTGTGCCAACTGATGGTGGCATCCTACCGCCACTCCAGCGAAACCAGCGATCCACCGACTGAGTCTACTTTGACCGCATGGTGATCAAACCATCCCAATCGGGACTTGGGGCGGACTCATTTTTTAACAGATCTTGGTAGAATCGCGCGACACCTGCAAAGTGGGAATCTCCTTGAATCTGCTGCAGTTCGTCAGCGGCACCTCTCCAATCGCCGGAGGCATATTTTCCCACAAGAGATTGCATCGTTTCATTCTCTTCAGGAATTTCTGATCCAGGCATCCACAGTGACACCCCGCCGTCGCGCCCCTTGACACGCACTTTCGCGACTTCGATCCATTGGGCTCCATCAGCGAGCTTTTCCACCACGGCCTCTGAAACTAAAAGTTCGACGCCCAAAGCTTTCGTCAGCCCCTCAATTCGGGATGCCAAATTCACAGCATCACCAATGACGGTGAAATCCGTACGTTGATCTGAACCAACCTCACCTACGATCGCTTCGCCGTGATGGATACCAATCCCGATACGGAATGATTCCTTGTCGCTTTCCCTCCAAACTTCATTGAGTTCAGACAGGGCTCTCAACATCGCCTGCGCTGCCCCTATTGCAGCCTTATTCTGATTTTCCAAATCACTGTCATCCAATCCTCCCCACGTCGCCATGATCGCATCACCAATGAACTTATCCACGGTCCCGCCATAGTCAAATATCACCTCAACCATCCTGCCAAGATACTCGTTAAGCTGACTAACCAACTCTCCAGCGTCCTGCTGCTCAGATCGATGCGTAAATCCACGCACATCGGCAAATAGCACGGTGACCTGCCGCCGGTTTCCCGCTGCCGCCCGGTAATATCCCTCCGGAGCCCTGACAATCGCATCCGCCACATCAGGTGACATCGATCTCTGAAGATGACCATGTAGCTGAACACGTTGCGCACGCTCCCTGACCGCCTGCCAAATGATCAACCCTAACATCTCAACCGAATACACCAAACCCACACCCCAGCCACCAAAGAGCCGATTCATCCAATGAACACCCAACATCATCAGTAAACACATCACTACCGCATAAACCAACCAACACACGGACAGTGACAGTGCCTTGTTCGAATAATACGCACACACCAAACCGATCACCAGGCCAAGTATGCATAACCAAAAGAGTGCCCTGCCCTCAGGTTTAATCTCATCATACCAGGCTTCGTCGAGTATCGCTGCAATCACATGCAAATGAAGCTGCGGTCCATACACCTGACCTGCTGCCGTCTGGGGTTCATCATGAAACAACGGAGAGGCCGGACCAATCATCACCAGCTTATCCTTGAAAAACTCACCCCCCTTGTAATTCACCTCCCACTCTTTCTCAGAGAAAATCGTCACCAAACTGAGTGGCTCGTAACTATTGATCGCCTTCCTCCCCGGTTCAACTCCCATCCTAAAACGCCTCGGCCTATCAGGCACCGCCCCTCCCATCTTCCGGGCGGCCACGGCAGCAATCGACTCAAACACATGCTCATCCGGGTGCTTCTCATGACCATTCACTTCATTCAATGTCCTCTGAAAATGAGCCGTCCGAATCACACCGTCATCTTCCAACGACCAAAAATTCGCATAACCGAACCCAGTCTCGTCTTCCAGCGGCCCCAGAAAAGCCTCAGCAGGCTCAATCATCTGCATTACATCATCACCACTATGCGTCGTCATCGGTGTAAAGGCGGATGTTAACACAATTTTATCCCGATGCCTCGCGATGGCGTCTGCCAGAGCCTGATCCTGCTCGGGATCACTGCCTTGAGCAAAAACAATATCCAACACAATTACCTTAGCTCCAGCATCTGCAAGCCTGTCTATCACCGCAGCATACACCCTCCTGTCCCAAGGATATTGCCCACTCATTCTCTGCAAGGTTTCACTCCCGGCTAACTCCTCCTCACTCGCCCCACCGGCCTGCATGCTGTGCGTATCAATACCCAAAAACACAAGATCCTCTCTCGGCTTCAACCTGCCGTCCGATTGCATAAGAATATCCCGCGTCTTTATCTCGATATACTGGGGCAACTGATGGACCACTGGTATCTTCCATAAACTCGCGGCCACCAATCCACATACGAGACAAACAAGCAGCCGCCTCTTCACATCAGCATTCCAGCGGGGATTATTACTCTTGTCTTGTTTACTTGTCATACCCTGCCTTCGTGTCCTATGC
>JARFPV010000450.1 GCA_029288115.1 Akkermansiaceae bacterium
GTGGAGAGGTTTTTGAAAAAGTTGAATGTTGTATCCAGTGGCAGGCTACTTGAGCTTGGGCTTGCCGGCGCGGCGGACGGAGCCGAAACGCTTCTGGAACTTGTCGATACGACCCGCGGTGTCCACAAACTGCTTGGTGCCTGTGAAGAATGGGTGTGAATCGGATGTCACACCTGCGGAGATGATGTAGTGATCAACGCCGTCGATCTGCTCAATCTTATCGGATTTCGCTGTAGAGCGGGTGATGAATCGGGTGCCCGTGGTCATGTCCTGGAACGCGACCGGGTGATACTCGGGATGAATGTCTGCTTTCATAATTGGATTGGGTTACCACCACGTTTCCGGCGCGGCGGGACGGGGAAAATGCAGGATTTTTCCCATGTGTCAAGCTGTTACCTAGAATGCTTGGAAAAAAATGCGTTTAGCAGCAGCTATCACCATCGCAGCAGTTTGATGCGTCTGTGGTGGCGTCATACCGCTCACCCTTGGTTTCCTTGGGATGGCGTTCGCGTGTTCCGTCACAATCGGGAAACGTTTCCGCCTGATCCAGCGGGATGGTTTCCAGTGGGTCGATGAACTGGAATGAGCTTCGGTACGGGTCATTCTGATATATTTGGTAGGTTTTATCGCATACGGCGTATCGTTTACCACGTTCCATGGCGTGCCCGTCGTCATCGAGGACTTTTTTGAACGGCCCCTGGTAGATGACTGCCTGATTGCGCTCGAGGCATGGCCCCTGTTTGCCTTTCCAGGCGCGTTCGGTGACAGAGCGAAACTCAATCCCCTCGACTGTCTGCCACGGTTCGGATTCAAATTTCACAAACTCGATCCCGTAAAATCCAGCGTCTTCAAATGCTCGAGCAAACTCATCCTCGGTGAGAGCGCCGGATATGCAGCCACTCCAGAGGTGGTCGTCTTGCTGCAAGTGCTCAGGCACTGGCTCGTCGGCCACAATATCTGAAATCACCGCGCGGCCACCTTTCTTGAGCACGCGGAAAATCTCGGCAAACAGCTGGGGTTTGAGTTGTGGCTCAACCAAATTGAGAACGCAGTTAGAGACCACCACATCAATGCTGTTGTCAGGGATCATCGTCTGTTCCTTGCGTAACTTTTCTGCAACCGATTCCATTTCCAGCCATGCATTCGCGTCTGAGACTGGTGAATTCTTCAGTTCACTTTCTAATAAATTAAGATCGAGCGCGAGATCCTGGATACGGCCTTTGCGGAACTCACAATTGAAAAATCCGATTGTTTCCGCGACGACCGGAGCATTTCGTTCGGCCACTTCAAGCATCGCGTCGGTCATGTCCACACCGATCACTTTGCCCTCTGGTCCGACGACCTGACTGGCGATGAAGCAGATTTTTCCTGTTCCGCTACCTAGATCCAACACCGTATCCCCTGACTTCACCCACTGAGAGGGATCTCCGCAGCCGTAGTCTTTTTCGATGACTTCTGCAGGGATGGCCTTCAGGAACTCCGGGTTATAATCCACCGGGCAACAGAGCGCCTGCTCCTGAACTTCGGCGGCGGCCGCGTAGCGATCCTTGACCGCGAATTCTGTTTTCATGGCGGTGATTCAATCAGAAATGGCGACGATTAGAAATAACGAAGCAGCTCATTCTTTCGTCCTTTTTGATTCCTCGCCATGAGGATGAACGTATGCTCGCTGTCCTTCCAGCGGGCGACATTCCAATCGGTCTTCGGGCAGTGGTAACAATCGTCTTCACGCACCTTGTCCATGGTGGGAAGCTCCGCGTCCTTCACGTCTTCGTTTTTGATAATGACCAGGTGGACACTACCGCCTGAATCTTCGGTGAAACAGACCATAGAAGCTCTCTTGTCCCCGGGAAGCTTGATCATCTTGCAACCCATACTCTTCATTTTCTGTAGGCGGGCAGGCAGCCTGGTTGTTGATGGAAGATCCTTACTAACCAACCATCTGTTGATATTGACGATGTTATCGCTCTTTTCATCCAGCTGAAAATTAGCATTGAGCAAATTGCCCGCAGCTTGCTGAACCTCGTAGCTCGCAAGACGCTCATCATCATTGCTCGTTACTTGGAAGGCAACAAATACACCAAGCACAATTGCCGCGGCCACAGCGGCGACACTTAGGAACCGGCGCATATTTCCGCTACGCGCAGATGGCATCGCGGTAACCTTACCTCCCCCAAGTTGTACCTCCATGGCCGCCAAAATCTGGTCGCGCAATCCTTCGGGCGGCTGCACATCAGCGAATCCGTCCTGCAGAAGGCTATCAAACTCCTGGTCAAGTTCAGGATCACCTAGTTTCTCCCCGTGCATCACGGAGAGAATTTGCTGGCGTAATTCCTCGGGGATTTCCACGTAGCTCAATGCAGCAGCAAACTCGGCATCAGCAGCACGCTCGTCGGCAAGCCACTCGCCCAACTCACGATCGCTCGCTGCGAGTTCGAGTGCCTCGGCAAAATCGGCATCGCTCGCGTCCGCTCCGTCTGGCCGGAAACTTTGTAAAATGAATTTGGCTTGTTCCTTATCCATGGTTCTCAATAGTATCTGGGTTCATCTGGATGACCTTCTTGGGTGCACTTGATGGCTCGTCGCGCATCTTGTCACGCAGTTGTTTTTTGCCTCGGGAAATACGGGACATCACCGTGCCGATCGGAACGTCGAGCACCTCGGCAATTTCCTTGTAGCTATGTTGTTGAATATAAAAGAGGGTGAGTGGGGCGCGGAAGTTTTCGTCCAGCTGCCCGAGTAACTGCACCGCGCGTTTACCATCCAGCTGCCTGCCGGTGTCCTCTTCATGTGCGGGCAGTTGGTATTCCATCTCATCGATGTCACCATCCGAAAAACGTGATCCACGGCGCACGATGCCGAGGCTGTCTCTTATACACATC